>NZ_JAIUMX010000039.1:0-31424 GCF_022565315.1 Cyclonatronum sp.
ACTTTTTGTCCGTTGGAGGATCGTGCTGCCAGTCCCTCAGCTTCGGTGGCCAGGGCAAGCAGTGCCTGCCGCTGTCCGCTGCCGTTCAGCTGCTCGGCCTGCGCCAGTCCGCTGCGGATGCCCGTAATGCTTAGCATATCGAGCTCACGGTTGCGCTCCAGCTGATCGAGGTACGCCCGTACCAGCGGCATGGAAGCCGGCCACACAAATTTGGGCTGACCCTGCGGGTTGAAGTAGCGCAGCCTGACCGTGTTGGCCGCATCAATCTCGTTTTGGGTGATGAACTCACTCGGAATCATCTCAAAAATATCCAGACCGCGGGCGATTTCAGAATTGATGAGCAGGCCGTTGTACCAGTAAATCGACCAGCTTCCGCCTACGATCAGCCGCTCATCGGTGATGGGGCCCCGGTCGTGAAAAGCCATCTCAACCGGATTCGCCGGGTCGGTGAAATCGAAGATGTTTACCCCGCCCTGATACCAGCCCTGCACCATAATATCGCGGCCGGGTACCGGAATAAGCGAGCCGTTGTGCGCCACACAGTTTTCCTGATGCGTTTGCGGAGCCGGAATTTTGAAGTAGCTCTGGAAAACCATCCTGCCGTCTTCAATGGTGAAGATGGCGTTTGCGCCCCACTCCATCGGGTCGGTGTCGCGGCACTTGGCCTGCGTGCCGCCGCCCCACTCATCGGTGAACACCACTACGGTGCCGTCGTTGTTGAAGGTTGCTGAGTGCCAGTAGGCAAAGTTGGAGTCGGCCACGGCATCAAGCCGGAACGGGTTTGCGGGATCGGTGATATCGAGCAGGATGCCGTAGCCCTCACAGGCACCGCCGGCCAGGCCGACCTCGGGAAAGAGCGTGATGTCGTGGCACTGATTCGGCCCGTGATGGCCGGTGCGGCCGCGGGAGGCCATCATGGTATTGAGGCGGTCCTGAAGCTCATCGCGCAGCTGCAGGCTGTCGGCGGCAGTAGGGGTTTCACGCCCGTTTTCGGCGGCGATATCGTTCAGAAAGCTGTTCAGCCAGCCGCCGCGGATCACCCGCTCAAGGCCGTTAATCTCAGCAATAAAGGCACCGGCTGCGCGGGCTTCTTCAATTTGGGCCAGCTCGGTCGGGGCATGACCGTGCACCGGGGGCGCGGTGAGGTCTTCAAAAATGCGGGGGGAGGAAACAATCTCAGCCAGCTCGGGGTTGGCGAGCGGCACTTTGATGACCTCAATCCGGAAGAGGGCGGAGTCAGGATCTTCATCGGGGAAGGCTGCTGAACAGCCCGGAAGCTCTTCCTCCGGACGCACAGGCGCTGAGCCGGAAACGTACACGTAGATGTTTTCGTCATCGTTCGGATCAATCAGCAGCGAATGCGTGTGCGAGCCGCGGCAGGTCTGCACATTGGCCACATAAGCCGGATTCCGGATGTCGGTGATGTCGAAAATCCGGATGCCGCGCAGGCGCTCTTCACTCACCCGCTCCGAAACACCCTCCGTGCCGCAGTCGAGGCGGCCTTCAAGACCTTCACCCGAAACAAACAGCAGATTGCCGTACACCGAAACATCGCTCTGCGAAGCCGGACACAAAATCTCGTTCACCAAAACCGGATTGGCCGGGTCGCTGATATCCCAGATGATGATGCCGTTGTAGTTGCCCTGAATGGCGTAATTGTCTTTAAACGCAAGATCGGTGTTGAACGAACCGATGAAATCGCGGGGCGAAGGCTTGGTGGAAATCATCCGCATGTTCCAGATGGTTTCTTCGGCATCGAAAAGGCCGGGCGCCAGACCTACGCGCGGATCGGGGGAGGGGGCGCTGAGCTGATGGATGGGCGTGAGCTGCGGCTCGGGGACCGGCACAGCGGCCTGATCAGCGGACATTCCGGCGCAGCCGGCGAGCAGGAAAAGCCCTGCAAGGGAAAATGCCGGTGCCGAAAACAGACGGCGGAACCCGGCGGAAAAAGTATCAGTGGTCATAGGAGTTGATTCGTAGGTGTTAGTAGTGAAAGCAGAGTAGTAAGTAAAAATCAGGGGTGATGCGGGTGATGTCCGCTGCCGTGCCGGTTTTCCGGCGCGGGGGGTGTTTCGTGATGATGGTGGTGGTGAGGCGCCTCTCCGCTGCTGCCCGAGCCGGACTGCGGGTTCCGAAGCCGGGCCTGCTGCTCCTGAAGCTCGCGCAGCGGTTCAGGCACATCGAAGCCCATGCGCTCGAGCATCTGCCGCATCATCGCGATTTCGGTAACCTGCTCGGCGTAAATATCCACCGCGAGCCGGTACGATTCCAGGTCGGTGCCGGCGCCGTCGGCCATGAACAGCTCATTCACCATATACACCGCGCCCTCGTGATGCTCAATCATGTAGGTGAGGAAAAGCCGGTCGAACTCACTGTCGCGCGCGGCGGCAAGCTCCTCAAGCTGCGCCTGCGTGAGCATGCCCGGCATGTCGTCGTGATTGTGCCCGTGCCCGTGCCCGTGATGTCCGTGTGCAGTTGCAGGGGGATGTGTTTCGTGCCCTTCCGCATGCTGCTGATGGTGTTCGTGCTCACTATGATGATGGGCTTCGTGACCGGAATGATGCTCAGAAGCGTGGTCATGGTCCTGATGAGGCGCGTTCCCGCTGTGGCCCGCCGGCTGCTCCATGCTCACATGCATTTCAATACCTTCGAAATGCACAAGCGGCACTGCCTGAGCCCGGTCGCGCAGCCATTGCTGCATAAGCGCGATTTCATCCTGCTGCGCATTGATGATGCGGGCCGAAAGCCGCTGCACCGCCGGGGAGGCCCCGTTAGCGGGCGACAGCCGCGACATGATGAGCGCCTGTGCGTGATGCACAATCATATCGGTCATGAAGTCCACATCGGCCTGTACAAAATTCTGACGCGAGGCATCGAGCCGCTGCCAGTACAGGGCCTCAAGCTCGCTGAGGTCACCGCGATCCGCCTGTTGGGTATTTGCAGGCTGCTGCTGCTCATGGTGATGATGACCGTGCTGCGCATGGGCCGCTACAGCGGGGAAAAGCAGGAGTCCGCCCGTCATCACAATAAACAGCAGACCGGCGCTCGTGCCGGCACGGAAAAACGGCAGCCCGGGGCGGAACCGGCTGCTTTTAGGGTTGCAGAGTAAATTCACAGTTGTGTTAGTAGAAGTAGTTGATAGGAATGGCTAAAACCAGAAAAAGTCAGAGTTATGAGATTACTCAAAACCCGCGGTTTATGCAAAGCCGGAAACACCCGGAAAATGAAATCAGACGGGCTCGCCGGAAAGGATGCGCAGGAGGCGCCCGTTGAAATAATAGTTCTCCCGGCCTTCTTTTGATTTTGTGAGATAACCGGCCTGCGAAAGCTCTTCAAGATATTTAGCGGCTGTAGGACGGCTGACCTTCAGGTCGCGCTGCAGATGGGAAATTTTGCTGTACGGATGCCGGAACAGGTGATTGATCAGATCCTGACTGTAAAACGGGAACTGCTGCCGGATCCCAAGCTTGTAGGTTTTCATAAGATCACGCATGCCAGTGATGACCCGAATGGTATCCCGCGAAGTTTCAGCTACGCCCTTCAGCATGAAAATAAGCCAGCTTTCCCAGTCCTCATCCGTGCGCACCCGCTGCAGCAGCCTGTAATAATCCGGCTTATTCTGAACAATGTAGCGGCTAAGGTACAAAATGGGGATATCGAGCAGCTCCTGCTTCACGAGGTAAATCATATTGATGATGCGCCCGGTGCGGCCGTTTCCGTCATAAAAACGATGGATGCTCTCAAACTGATAATGGATGATGGCCATTTTAATGAGCGGGTGAAGCCGGCTCATTTCATCATCATTAATAAATTGCTCAAGGTTGGCGAGGGCCTTTGTGATGTCATCTTTGTGCTGCGGGGGAACAAAAACAATTTCTCCGGTAGCGGGATTGGACAGATGCGTGCCAGGTAAAGC
The DNA here is from genome assembly GCF_022565315.1 of Cyclonatronum sp. NCBI lineage: Bacteria > Pseudomonadati > Balneolota > Balneolia > Balneolales > Cyclonatronaceae > Cyclonatronum > Cyclonatronum sp. The sequence continues at coordinate 3,917 of NZ_JAIUMX010000039.1, forward strand.
ACGAATACCCGCCTGATTGTCTTCCAGGATTTTCTGTATGGCGATGATATGCCTGATCGTTAAAAGGCCGTCTTTTTTGATGAGCCGGAAGCCTTCCTCCAGCGCTGCGGCATACCTGCTCACTTCCTTCGTTGCCTGATCTGTTACCGACTCTTTCAGCAGCTGTGACTTAAACAGTGCATCCTGCGTGGTCACAATATTTTCGATCTCTGAAGAATCACGGGCTTCCTGCAGGGGCAGCGTGCTGAGCAAAATCGTTTGATTAGGCATCGTCTGCGAAATGCCCTTGAGCTCAGCAAGGTACTGCTGTGCGGAAATCGTAGCCCGCAGCACAGCTGTTGTCTCAATTTCGGCATCCGGCGGCAGCGGTTTCCAGATCCATTCATCAGGAAGATGAATCATAATTAATGGAGATAAAGTTGACAGGTTGGCACTAACATATAAAAAAATCCCGAATTTCTTTACACGTCAGGGAAGATGTATAAAGAAATCGGGATTTTTTGGGGGGATGAGGATTCAGTTATTTTATTTAGATTGAAAAATAACCTTCATTAGTAGTTAAGTCAGTTAAGCCGTTTAAAAGCACTCCATAACCTGAAATCAGACAGTCAAAAAATGAGCAGAAGAAAAAAATCGCAGGCTGAATTTGTAAGGTGGTTTGGGCCATTACTCGATGCTTTGCGTGAACTTGGAGGTTCAGGCAGACCCAGAGAAGTTTCAGATAAAATTGCTGAAAGCTTAAAGGTACCCGAAGAGGAGCGCGAGGAGGTGTTGCGGTCGGGACAGAGCAAGTTTCATAATCAGGTTGCATGGGCACGGCAATATCTTGTTTGGGAAGGTTGTCTTGATTCTTCAAAGCACGGCATTTGGGCGCTAACACCAAAAGGGGAAGCCGCGCAGCTCACTATGGAACAGTCGCGCGCGATTTTTTTGAAGTGGGTTGATATTCACCGAAAAGCGAGGAAGCCGCAATCCGGTGCAAACATAAAGAATGAATTGCCTGAGGAGGACGGAAGCAGCGCCGATACAGGTGAAAAAACGGATCTGCTGGAAGTATTGCAAAGCCTTACGCCGCAAGGTTTTGAAAAGGTATGCCAGCGGTTGCTGCGGGAGTCCGGATTTGAAAATGTAGTTGTAACCGGACAGTCACATGATGGCGGAATCGACGGGTACGGAACCCTTGAACTTAATCCGTTTGTAAGTTTTAAGGTGCTGTTTCAGTGCAAGAGATACAAAGGAACCGTGTCACGGGCTCAGGTTGGGGATTTCAGAAATGCAATGATAGGGCGTGCAGAGAAAGGCATCATAATGACGACCGGCACCTTTTCATCAGATGCAACAAAAGAGGCAAGCCGTGACGGAGCGCCACAGGTAGAATTGGTGGATGGTGAAAAACTGGTTGAAATGTTCCAGCGGGCTGAGCTTGGGGTTAAGCCAAAAGTTATCTATGAAGTTGACCTTCCTTTTTTTGAGCCCTATATGTGAACGGTTTAGACACCCGCCCCCTCCCACATATAAAAAAATCCCGGATTTCTTTACACGTCAACCGTGATGTATAAAGAAATCGGGATTTTTTTGGCAGATAGCTGCGGCCGGTTTTGGAAACTTCACCCGTCATCCACCCAAAAAAACTCACCCGATAGAGGGTAGGTCCACGCCGCGGGTTTTGGCGGTTTCGATGGCGAGATCGTAGCCTGCGTCGGCGTGCCGCATTACGCCGGTGCCGGGGTCGGCGGTGAGTACGCGCTGCAGGCGGCGGTCGGCCATTTCGGTGCCGTCGGCCACGCTCACCATGCCGGAATGGATGGAGTAGCCGATGCCCACCCCGCCGCCATGATGCAGGGAAACCCAGCTCGCTCCGCAGGCCGTGTTGAGCAGCGCATTCAGCAGGGGCCAGTCCGCAATGGCGTCGGAGCCGTCGAGCATGCCCTCGGTTTCGCGGTTAGGGGAGGCCACCGAGCCGGTATCCAGATGGTCGCGGCCGATAACGAGCGGCGCCTTGACCTTGCCCTTTTTCACCAGCCAGTTAAATTTGAGGCCCATCTCGGCGCGCTCGCCGTATTCCAGCCAGCAAATGCGGGAGGGCAGCCCCTGAAAGTGCACGCGTTCGCCGGCATTTTTAATCCAGCGGGCGAGGTGTTCCTTTTCGGGAAAAGTTTCGAGCACCGCTTTGTCGGTTACCGCTATATCGTTGGGGTCGCCGGAGAGGGCCGCCCAGCGGAAGGGTCCGGAGCCTTTGCAGAAGAGCGGACGAATAAACTCCGGCACAAAGCCGGGGATGTCGAATGCCTCGGATTTGCCGCGCAGGTCAGCCACATGACCCCGCAGGTTGTTGCCGTAATCAAAAGTAACGGCGCCTTTTTTCTGATAGGCCAGCATGGCGTCGATATGGGTGCACATGCTGTCGAGCACAGCGCTTTCGTAGGCGGGATAGTCTTTTTCCCGCAGCATTTCGGCCTGCTCCAGGCTCATGCCGGCGGGGATGTAGCCCAGCCTGAGGTCGTGCGCGGAGGTCTGATCGGTGAGCACATCAATCTGAACATCGCGCCGGAGCAGCTCGGGCAGCACTTCGGCAATATTGCCGACCAGCCCGACCGAAAAGCCGCGTTTTTCCGCTTTGGCTTTTTGCACTTTTTCGAGGGCTTCATCCAGCGAGTAGGCGATGTCGTCGCAGTAGCGGTCGTGTACTCTTTTGAGGATGCGGCTTTCGTCAACATCCACCCCGAGGAAGGCCCCGCCGCAGAGGGTTGCGGCCAGCGGCTGCGCGCCGCCCATGCCGCCGAGTCCGCCGGTAACTACGAGGCGCCCCGCCAGAGTACCGCCGAAATGTTGCCGTGCGCATTCAGCGAAGGTTTCGTAGGTACCCTGCAGAATGCCCTGCGTGCCGATGTAAATCCAGGATCCGGCCGTCATCTGTCCGTACATGGTGAGCCCCAGCGCCTCGAGCCGGCGGAACTCCGGCCAGGTTGCCCATTTCGGCACCAGCTGTGCGTTGGAGATGAGCACCCGCGGTGCTTCTTCGTGCGTGCGGAAAACGCCAACCGGCTTTCCGCTCTGCACAAGCAGGGTTTCGTCGTTTTCGAGCCGTTTCAGAGTTTCCACAATTTTGTGGTAGGCGGCCCAGTTGCGCGCGGCCTTTCCGCCGCCGCCGTACACGATGAGGTCTTCGGGCCGTTCGGCCACTTCCGGATCGAGGTTGTTCATGAGCATCCGCATGGCGGCTTCCTGATGCCAGCCTTTACAGCTGAGCGTGTTACCGCGGGGCGAGCGGATGGTTTTCACTTGTTCCATGAAATCAAAAGTTTGTTGAATGAAAAAAAAGAGGAAATCCGCCGGAGGGATCCCGATTGTCCGTAAGATAAGAAATGCAGTGCGGAAAGCGCTTTTTTAAATGGCGGAGAGCTTTAGGGAGAGGGGCGGAGCGGACTGTTACGGGCCATAAATTCACCGGTAAGAAGTTATTGGTATCAGACTGAGCTTTGAGAGCCTTGCCCGGAGTTTAAAAACTTATATTTAAATCATTTCCCAAAAAGCAAAGGTAAATCATCATGATTCCAAAAAACAGAATAAGCACACATCCCGGAACCATCCTGCTTAAAGAATATCTTGAACCTTTGGGGCTTAGCCAAAAAGGGCTGGCGGATCATTTGGGGATACCCGTTCAGCGGGTCAATGAAATAGTGAGGGGCAAAAGAGGAGTTTCTCCGGAAACAGCCTGGCTGCTGTCAGAAGCGTTTAATACAACTCCTGCGTTTTGGCTGAATTTACAGTCCATGCACGATTTGTCTTCAAAACGTCCTGCGAGACATGTTAAACCTATTACAGCTGCTCAGCTATGAGCTGTATTTCCTGTGAAGCCCGGCTATTGTATTTTTAGTTGTTTCTACACAAAAAAAGCCTCCGAAAAATTCCGGAGGCTTTGTATTAATTTCATGTCAGGCAATATTTTAGGCAGGTTTCCCGCTAATTTTTGCAGGTCTTGATGCCAAAGGGTGCGTACAGCGGGCAAAAAGAAATGACGCTCGTTGCCACAAACACGCCGGCAAAAACGAGCAGTACGATTCCGAGGGTGCCTTCGATTACGCCGGTGAAAAATAATGCTGCGACAACAAGCGCAACGACGATGCGGATTGCTTTATCCGCGGTTCCCATGTTTTTAGTCATAATGTGCAGGTGTTTTGGGGTTATGGTTGGGTTTGGTGTCTAAAAGGAAAAGTACCGAACGTGCGGCTGCTTCATATAGGCAGCTACTTCCGGCGGACGTGCCGTGCCTACGCCTTCGAGGAGGTCAGCGGCACTCAGGTGCTCACGGTTGGGCAGGTAGATGCCGCAGACTTCAACCGTAGCCCCGTTGTTCATCAGGTTCATCAGCAGCTGCTTCGGAGAGCGGTCAGCCGGTTTGAAAGCCGGGGATTCGGCGTTTTTCAGGGCAAGGTCGCCGGCTTCACTGCACAGTAAAATGCGGACCGGAACATCCTGATTGAAGGATTGTGTGGCAAGAACGAGAGCCATCATCTGCGTTTCGGCATCACCGGAGGTGAGCACGACGAAGAGTTCATCCTGCGGATGATTGTCAGAGGCAAAGGTGAGCGGCGCAAAAGCAAGTACCGCGAGGGAAAGGATCAGAAATAGTTTCATGAGAGTGTATTACCGTTTGTTTATATAGTTGATTAAGTATAGCGGTTTAATAATCGAATATCAATATTAAATTAAGCCGCGGCAGGTTAAGATGCGGCAAATACAATAAAGCGGTAAGTACAGCGGTTGAGGTCACTTAATGCCAGGGAAGTGAGAAAAAACTCAGAGGCGCACACATCATCCAAAAATTTATCATCTTGCAGCTGTGCCCGCCATTCACCGAAAAGAGTCCTCCTCCAAACCGGAAATCAGCAATTCATCCATCCCATGAAAAAATCCTCCACCTATTTCCGCCTGCTTCTTTTGGTGCTTTTTTCTCCGGTGATGGCATCCTGCGCCTCATCCAACCCGGATTTGTTCCCGCCCGCAGCGGATGCCGAAAAGGTTGAGGTGCAGATGGTACGGCACGGCTGGCACGTCGGCCTCATTTTACCTGTCGATGAAATCTTTGAAGAGGTGATGCCGGCCGGGCTTCATCTGAGCGCATCACACCGCTATATCGAAATCGGCTGGGGCGACCGCGACTATTATATGGACCCCTCACCCGGCCTCTGGACTACCATCAAGGGCGGACTTTTCCCGACGCGCTCGGTGATTCATCTTGCCGCTTACAGCAGGCTGCCGCTGCAGCACCTTGAGCGGATTGAAATCCGCATTTCAGCAGAAGGATACCGGCTGCTGTTGCAGCAAGTGGCCGGGTACTTCACGACTGAAGAAGGCGAAGTGCTGATACTGGGTGACGGCCTCTACGGCGATTCCCGTTTCTATGCGGCATCCCCCCGCTATCACCTGTTTCAGAACAGCAACAAATGGGCGGTGCGTAAGCTGCGTCATGCCGGTTTGCCGGTGCGTTCCGCTTTTGTGATTACCGCATCGCAGGCCGTAAGAAAAATATCGCGTCACGGGGCGCATATCGGGGATTAAGACGCTGCGCTTGTGCCGCTCAGCTCAGGGGGTGCTTCGGTCAATATCGGATAGCTCTTTGCCAAACCCGGCCACACCGCCGGAAACGATGAATTTCATCACATCCCCGGAAGGCAGGTCGAGCGGACGAACCTGAGTTGCGGGTACGATGAACATCTCCCCCGAAAAATTATAGGAGTGCGGAAAATAGACGGCAACCTTTTCGCGCTCATTCAGAAAGTGCAGGTCCTCTTCGGTCAGGAATCCCATTTTTTCCAGATTGGTAACCGGATTCACCAGCACCAAAACGGGTTTGTTGAATTTCTTTTCGGTGCCGATAAGGGAAGAAAACAGGTCTGAAAAAGCCGAGTACACAATGTTCAGAATCGGAATTTTGGCAACAAGGCCTTCCAGCCAGGTTTTGAGCGGACGCCCGACGAAGGTCTGTCCAAAATATCCCAGCAGGATGAGCACCAGAATGCTGGCCAAAAATCCAAGTCCGGGAATCACGGGTCCCACAAACGACTGAAGCGCCACCCGCAGCAGGCCATCAATAAACAAAAACAGGGCAATCAGGATATAAAAAGTGATGGCGAGCGGGGCGATGTAGAGCAAACCTTGCAGGAAATAGCGCAGCAGCGTTTTGGGAACCGATAAGTTTTTCATCTGAAAAAGTGAATTCGTACTATAATTTTATAGCATTGAAATTAGCAGGATTTAAGGGTGATGCAAACCGTTGCCTTAACCGCAGGAACCAATCTTTTGAAGCCGATGACCGGTTTCCGAACCCGTGAAATGCAGCATGCGCCAAAGCGAAAACATGAAAACCAGATCCGTTGCCATCCTTGTTTACCCGGGCGCCGAGGTGCTCGATTTTGCCGGTCCTTTCGAGGTTTTTTTCACCGCAGGCCGGCTTTCGGAACGTGCCGGGCTCCCGCTGCCTGCGTTCCGGCCGCAGCTCGTGGCTGAACATGCGGGGCCGGTCGAAACGCGTCCGGGTTTTACCGTAACGGCCGCATCAGGTCTTGAGGACCTGCAGCAGCCGGATCTTGTGATTATTCCCGGCGGGGTGCACGAACCACAGCTCAAAAACACCCCGCTGATTGAAGGTATCAGGGCGCTTTATGATGGGGGGAGCATCCTTGCTTCGGTCTGCACCGGCGCCTTCCTGCTTGCTGAAGCCGGATTGCTGAACGGGCAAAGCTGCACCACCCACCACGAAGATATCCGGGACCTACAGCAGCGCTACCCGCAGCTTCGCACCTTCGAAAACCGCCGCTGGGTCGCGGCAGAATGCGGCCGCATTTTTACCTCAGCCGGCATCTCAGCGGGGATCGATCTAAGCCTGCACCTTGTAAGCCGCCTTGCCGGCGGCGGGCTCGCGCGGATTACGGCTGAGAACATGGCGTATGGGTGGGATAGGGGAGCTTCACCGGAATCCGAGATTACTTGAAGCGGAAGCCAATGGCGTACAAAGGGATGTTGTGAAGCCAGTCTGAGGTTTTGTGGACTGAGAGTGAAGTCCGCAAAGCAATTCGGGGCTGATAGCGCTCTTGGTAAACCAGCAGGCTTTTTGCCTTGAGATTTTCTTCTGCCTTTACCTCAACAGGAATAATGTCTTCCTCTTTTTGAACCACGAAATCAACTTCTGCAGCGCCCTTCTTGGCCGACCAGTAATACAAAGATAAATCCGGAACAGCTGTGAGTTCCTGACAAACAAACTGCTCAGTCAGCGCACCTTTGAATTCGGTGAAAACCGTACTTCCCTGCAGCAGCGTTTTGACGGGCAGATTTCCCATAGCACCCAAAAGGCCGACGTCATGAAGGAAAAGCTTGAAGGCCGAAAGATCTTCATAGGCCTTCAGCGGGAGGTGCGGTTTTGTTATGGCATGAACTTTCCGGACCTGCCCGCAGTCGGTCAGCCAGGCGAGCGCCATTTCGAAATCTTTGGCACGGGCGCCTTCTTTGATGTGCGCATAAACGAATTTCCGCCGCTCCTGCGCAAGCTGACTCAGCACAGAGTTCCAGACCATTCTGATGCGGGATACCACCGCAGCCGGGGCGTGTGTTGAGAAGTCCTGTTCGTATGTGAGAAGCAGGGCCTGTTGTATTTCCCGCACCTCATCAAACCGCTCTGATGCCGCAAAATGGAGCACAGCTTCGGGCATGCCGCCAACAACATAGTATGAGCGCAGCAGCCGGGAAAGCTTGTCATGAAGCGCGGTAAGTAATGGATAATTCAGCCTGTTCAGTGCTTCGCAAAGCTGATCATGACCCAAGGCGAGCAGAAATTCTTCGAAGTTCATCGGGTGCAGGTCAAGAAACGAAACCTTGCCTACCGGAAAGGAAACAGACTGATGCAACGCAACGCCCAGCAGTGATCCGGCGGCAAGGATGTGGTAATCAGCAGCCTCTTCATAAAAATATTTCAGCGCGGTGATGGCTTTCGGGCACTCCTGAATTTCATCAAAAATCAGAAGGGTTCGTCCGGGTGTAATGGAAGCGTTCGAATCCGTTTCGATAGCCCGAATGAGGTCCTGTGGATTCATGCTCTGATCAAACAAACCTTTCAGGTGAGGCTGTCGCTCAAAATTGAGATACACGGTCTGCTCAAAGTGAAGCTCACCAAAATGCTTCATAAGCCATGTTTTGCCGACCTGCCTTGCACCGCGTACAATTAGCGGTTTACGGGAAGCTTTACTTTTCCAGTGAATGAGTGACTGAAGGGCAAGACGTTTCATGAACCTTTGGGTTAAAAATGCCGGATATCCGCTAATCTAACATTTTTTCCCCCGAAAAAGTGTAACATCTCACACTTTTTCCATCGAAAAAGTGTGGTTGCTGCTGCTAAGCTTCTTTCCCGCCTCTCTGATCGTGCAGCCGCACAGTGCTGAATGCGTAGCGGATATCCGGCTCGGCACTGAATTTTTCAAGCAGATCCAGACTGATGGCCTGTTCCGTAGAGCGGGTTTTGCGAACCGGGCACAGGTAGCGGGCCGTGAGCAGAATGCCGTTTTCCCGGACGGTCACAAAAACGGCCGGGGTGAGAATGCTGAATTTCAGCATGAAGTTTTCCTGCGCCTGTACAAGGGCCTGCTGAGCTTCGTGCACATAAATTTCAGCGTGCTTCTCCAGAACCTGCGCGAAAAGTTCGCGTGCTTTCCGGTGGTTGGAGTCGTAGGTGATGGTTACGGGCAGCTCGTGCCAGATAAACGGAAAGCCGCTCGTGTAATTCGCGACCGGATCGCTAAAAACCTTACTGTTCGGGATATGGATGATGCGCCCCGTGCTTTGCTCCGCATCAACGCGGTTTCCGATTTCAATGACGGAAAAGGTGAACAGCCGCTTGTCGATCACATCACCCTTCACCCCGGCAACCTCGATACGGTCGCCCATTTCGAAGGGCTGCCTCACGATGATGTAAATCCACCCGGCAAGGTCGGTGAGCAGCTCCCGCAGGGCAAGCGCAAGGCCGACCGAGAGCAGACCCAGAAAAGTAGCAATGGACTGAAACCCCTCAAACCAGATTTTACCGATCAGGAAAATACCGATTACAAAAAAGGCCTGCGTGGATAAGCGCTTGAAATTGTAGTGTACGGCCGGAGACTTGCTCTTCCAGTAAACCAGCGCGATAAACACATAGCGAAGCAGCAGCAGTACCAGAATAACGAGCAGGCTGTGGAGCAGGTTTTCGGAGATGCCGACGGAAGTTCCGAGATAATCGGAGACCTGCTGAGCAATTTGACGAAATTGTTGAGGAATCATGCCTTAAGGTACTGCACAGCCTTAGCTTTTTCAAAACAGCAGGAAAACTTTAGGATGAGCGGTGCTGAGGTTCGCCCAATCGTAAATAAATGCAAGTGAGTTGCGTGTGAGGGTGCGCGGAGATATATTCACAAACTGAAACTTTGTTGCACTTGGCTGTGCCCTAACTACAACCTGACTACCGCTATGAACCGAAAGTCATTTCTTAAAACCGGCCTGCTCGGCGCTGGCGCTTTGTTCCAGATTCCGTTTACCGGGCAGCGTATCCCGGCTCAGGCCGTCTTTGAAAGTTTCGCTGAAGCGCCGGACTCCGGTACCTACGATGCCATTATCGCAGGAGGCAGCTTTGCGGGGATGTCCGCCGCTATGAGCCTTGGCCGCTGTATGCGTAAAACGCTGGTGATTGATGCAGGCCTGCCCCGCAACCGCAGGTCGCCATCGGCAAACAACTTCTTCTCGCGGGACGGGCAAAACCCCCGGGAAATCGCCGCAGCTGCAAGAGAACAGCTGCAAGAGTACCAGGAGTTTTTGTATATGAAGCGGGGTGAAATCGCATCAGCCGCGCCGTCCGGAAATGGTTTTGCTGTTCAAACAGCTGAGGGGCAGCAGTACCAGACGCGCTTCCTCATTCTGGCAACAGGCCTCACCGATGAGCTGCTCAGCGGTATTGAGGGGCTGGAAGACCTCTGGGGAAACGGCGTTTATCACTGCCCGTACTGTCACGGCTGGGAAAACCGGAACCGGAAAACGGCCGTGATCGGGCAGGGCGCTGCCAGGCTTTCCATGGCATCAACCATATCGAACTGGACTGGCGACATCACCTATTTTTCACAGGGGGAGCCGGTGAACTTTCCGGCCGAAGCGCTTGAGTTGCTTTCCCGCAACGGCATAAAGGTCAGCTATGAAACGGTGTATAAGATTGAGGGCGAACCCGGTGCACTGCGCATCCGCACGAGGGAGCAGACAGAGCCTCATCTGTTTGAGACTTGCTATGCGCCCGGTACGCTTCGGTATCACGCCTCGCTTGCCGAACAGCTGGGCTGCGACCTCACCGACCGAGGGGCTATAGAGGTGAATGAACAGTATGAAAGCACCGTGCCGGGCGTGCTTGCCATCGGGGATGTATGCAGCCGCGGTAACGGTCAGGTCATTCACGCCGCCTACTCCGGAACGGTTTCCGCTGTTCGGGTGAATTTTGCGTTCATACGCGAGCGCTTCAGCTGACATCCCCTACCCATCAACAAAACTCCATCATAAAAAACAGAAAACCATGCTCGAAGCACGCGGACTCACCAAAATGTACGGCACGCACAAAGCCCTTGAAGACCTGAACCTGACCGTTAAGCCCGGCGAGGTGTACTGTCTGCTTGGAGCCAACGGCGCCGGAAAAACAACAACCATCAACCTGTTTCTGAGCTTTATAAGCCCGGAGGGCGGAGTTGCTCTGGTGAACGGTATAGAGGCAGCAAAGCAGCCCGATGAAGCCCGGCGCCTCATCACCTACATCCCCGAAAACCTGTCGCTGTACCCGTCGCTGAGCGGCCTTGAAAACCTTCAGTTTTTCACCGGACTTGCCGGAAAATTCATGACGGATGAACAGCTGCTGCAATGCCTAACTGAAGCCGGACTGCCGGCTGACGCCGCGAAGCGCCCGGTCGGCGGCTACTCAAAAGGGATGCGGCAGAAAGTCGGCATCGCCATGGCGATAGCCCGCGACACCCGGGCCCTGTTGCTCGATGAGCCCACAAGCGGCCTCGATCCCTCAGCGGGCAACGAGTTTGCGCAGCTGCTTTCCGAAATGAGCGCACGCGGGGCTGCCATTCTTATGGCAACGCACGACCTGTTCCGCGCCAAGGAAACCGGAACCCGCATCGGCATCATGAAACGCGGCCGCCTTGCAGAGGAGCTCAGAACGGAGGACATCTCCCACTCTGATCTCGAGTCGGTTTACCTCAAACACATCAGGGAGTGAGGGCTATGGCATTTTCCCTTTTGGTAAAACACGAGCTTAAGGTACTGTGGCGCGAACCCGGCACGAAAGTGCTGTTTGCGGTTGTGCTCGTGCTGCTGCTGGTATCAGCGCTGAGCGGTGCGGCCTATTATACAGAGAAAAAACAGGAACATGCCGATGCTGCTGAGCTGGCCCGGCACCTTTGGGAGCAGCAGGGGGATAAAAATCCGCACTCAGCCGCGCACTATGGCACGCATGCCTTCAAGCCGGTAAACCTGCTGGCCGTATTTGACCCGGGAACGGAGCCGTTCACGGGGGTATCGCTTTTTCTGGAAGCGCACCGGCAGAACTTCGCCGTGCACAGCCCCATCGAAGACCGGAGCTCCCTCAGCCGCTTTGGTCAGCTCACGCCAGCCTTCATTTTCACCTTCCTCTTTCCGCTCTTCATTATTTTTTTGGGATACCGGAGCGTCATTTATGAGCGCGAAAGCGGCATGCTCAGGTTGCTGCTGGCGCAGGGGGTTCGGCTGCGTGACATCCTGACCGGAAAAGCCGCAGCCCTTTGGGTGGTGGTTTTGGGACTCTTCCTCAGCTTTGCCCTTGTCGGTCTGCTGCTGCTCGCCTTCACGGGCGCCGCTGCCGCTGACTACCTGCGCTACGCACTGATGATGCTCGGCTGGATGCTGTATTTCGGCATTTTCATTCACCTTTCGCTCTGGGTTTCAGCCAAAGCCGGCAGTCAGGCACAGGCCCTGGTTTTGCTGCTCGGGTTTTGGGTGATGAGCACCCTGCTCGTACCGCGGCTGGTAACCGTAGCGGCAGAGAGCATGCATCCCGTCCCTGATACCATCACCTTTCAGCAGGAAATCCGGCAGCACCTCAGCGAGGGCATCGACGGGCACAACCCGCTCAGCACACACACGCAGGCATTCCGGGATTCCGTACTTGCAGCACACGGCACCGATAACCCGGCCGATCTGCCCTTCAACCTGAGCGGACTGATGCTGCAGGTTTCCGAGGAGTTTGAAAAAGAGGTGTTCGATTATCACATGGCCCGGATTTCAGCGATTCACGCGGAGCAGCTCGGCTTATTCGCGCTGAGTGCGGTTGTGTCGCCGACATCACTGGTGCGGCTGTTTTCAATGGGCATGGCCGGTACCGATATCGCCGCCTTTAATCATTTTCGGGATCAGGCGGAGGCCTACCGCATCGAGCTGATGCGCGAACTCAACGAGGATCTGATGGTGCATGCCGTAGGGGACCGCGCGCAGGGCTACACCGCAGGCTATGAGCTGTTCAGCAGCAATGTGGCCTTCCAGTATCAGCCGCCGGATGCACTCAGCTGGACAGCCGCCTACTTTAAATACGCCCTGCTGCTCTTGCTGTGGACGGGCCTCAGTTTTGGTCTGCTGCTTTCATCCGCTAAACAAACGGAGGTCTAAAAGCTGCTATGGATATTCGTCTTATTCGTCACATCATCCGGTTCGAGAAAAAACAGTACGCAGCTGACAAAGTTGTGCTTACCATGATTGTTCTGCTTGCAGCCATGATTGGGTTCAGCCTGTATCTGGGGCATGAACGCGTACACTTGCAGCAGGAGCGGATTGCCGGACTTCAGGAAGAAGACCGGGCATTTTACAGCAGCAGATACACTCAGCTGCGCGAAATGGAAGCCGGTGCGGCGTTTGAAGGCCCCTGGTTTGATGACCCCTCGAATCCGCTGGTGCTGTCTGCTTTCAGAGGGGCCGGTCGGTACGTGTATCTGGAGCCGGAGCCTCTCGCGCTGATTGCTGTAGGAGCGGCTGATATCCTGCGGTATTACGGCCGCGTGACCCTCATCATGAGCAGTCCGCTGCGGGATAACGCCCTCGAAAATCCGTTCCATCAGTATCTGGGGCGATTCGATTTTGCCTTTGTGATGGTGTGGCTGGTGCCGCTCATCATCATCGCACTCAGTTACAACATGCTCTCCCGCGAAAAAGAACTGGGCACCATGAGGCTGCTGCACGCCATGCCGGTAAGCCTGAAATTAATCGTTACGGGCAAAGTCATTTTTCGATTTCTGCTCATAGCTGCTACGACACTGGGTGCTGGCTTCCTGTTTCTGCTGCTGTTTGGCGTACTGCCCGATGCTGACGTGCTGCTGCTGCTGTCGGTGCTGCTGCTCTATATCGCGTTTTGGTTTGGGCTATCCTGGCTGGTGAATCTGGCCGGGAAAAGCTCTGTCTTTAATGCCATGAGCCTCACAGGGCTCTGGATTCTTTTTCTTGTAGTAATGCCCGCGCTCTTTAACCTGATTGCGGTGAGCCTTCACCCCGTATCGTCACGGGCGGTTTGGGTAAACGAGCAGCGCAGCATAGAGCAGCAGGTTGAATCGGAGCGGGAACAGCTTGTGCTGGCCTTTTATGAAGAGCATCCGCTGGAGGTTAACGAGCAGGACCTGCCCGGCTATTTTGAGTTTTGGAACAACCGCCTCATCCTGGCGAAGACCATTTCTGAAAGGGAAAGCGAACTGAAGCAGCGGTTATATGCGCAGCGCGATGCGCAGGAGCAGCTCACCAGGCGGCTCAGTCTGCTATCCCCGCCCATGCAGATGAACCGGTTTCTGGAGAATTTGTCGGGGAATAGCGATAAACGCCTCAGAAGTCTTAATGAACGGATGGAAAGGTTCTCAGGGGAATGGAACGCCTTTTTCATGCCGCGTTTCCAAAATCTGCAAGCTATTGAAGCGGATGAATTTAACAATTTTCCCATGCCATGATTACATGAATACGCTCTAATACAAGTATTGAAAAAACATACAAAGGATCGTGCAGCTACAGATAATATGATTTAAAGAGTATATCCGAATTCTGAGGTTAAAAACTCCTGTTATATAGCTGTAATTAAAAATTGAATTAAATTTTATACGTATGAATATCTCAGAAGGCAACTGGAATCAGATAAAGGGAAAACTAAAACAGGAATACGGCGAGCTGATGGGCGATGATGTCACTTATGTTGAAGGCCGCGAAGATGAGTTAATTGGTCAGCTTCAGGAAAAGCTTGGCAAGACCAAAGAAGAGATTGCAGGCAAAATTAAATCGCTTTTGGAAAAAGAGTCTTAAGCAGCAAGCCTTTCACTCAAACCATAATTCCTGAAACTTATATGGATAAATACATGGAAAAACTGAGCTTTAAATTTTTGATGCCTCTCGTACTGCTGGTTTCTTTCGGGCTTGCGCTAACCGCATGTTCCGGAGAATCAGATGAAACGGATTACGCACTCGAGGAAGAACGCGAAGAAATGGTCTCACAGCTTGAAGAGCTGCGGGATGACATGGATGATCAGCTTTCTGAACTGCAAACAAGAATGGAGCGGGCGGGTGATGAAGCCGACCGTGAAAACTTCGAAGAAGCCTATGAAGAACTTACGGGTCAGCGCGATTCGGTTGACCGCGCGCTTGCAGATGTGAGAAATGCAACCTCTGATACATGGAGCACCGTAAGCTCCGCTGCCTCAAATACATTTGATGATGTCAGCACTCAGTTTGAACAATGGCAGGATGATGTTGAAAGCTGGATGGATGAAATGACGGATTAGAAAAATCAGACAGCCTGTTTAAACAAAAACGCCCGGTACAGAAATGTGCCGGGCGTTTTTGTTTATGCGTTAATTTACTGAAGCTGATCTGTGCGGCGATAAATTTTGTGTTCACTTAATCGCTGCTGCAAGCTGTCCCTCTTCGGGGTTTCGGCCAAAGATGCGCAGTACGAGGTAGAGCAGCGCGAAACCAACAACGAGACCGTAAACCGGCGAAACGCCGAAAGCAGCGGGGATTTCGCCTACTACCAGGGCTACGGCTGCCACAACAAGCGCGTAGGGCAGCTGTGTGCGCACGTGATCAATCAGGTCGCAGGCAGACGACATCGAGCTGATTACGGTTGTATCCGAAATGGGCGAGCAATGATCGCCGAATACGGCGCCGGCCATTACCGAGCTGATGGCGCCCAGCAGAATGCCGTAGTTCTCACCG
The DNA here is from genome assembly GCF_022565315.1 of Cyclonatronum sp. Classification (NCBI taxonomy): domain Bacteria; kingdom Pseudomonadati; phylum Balneolota; class Balneolia; order Balneolales; family Cyclonatronaceae; genus Cyclonatronum; species Cyclonatronum sp. The sequence continues at coordinate 19,190 of NZ_JAIUMX010000039.1, forward strand.
CCGGCAAACCCGACACCGGCCCCCATCACAACAGCCAGCGGAATCACAACCGGAAACAAAATCGCCATGGTGCCCCAGGAGGTGCCGGTTGAGAAAGCGGTAACGGCGGCAATAAAGAAAACAAGGCCGGGAAGCAGCACCAGCGGAAGCGTATCCTGCAGCAGGCCAGCGAGATAAGAGCCCGTGCCTACGGCCTGCGTAACTTCACCCAAACCCCATGCCAGTACGAGAATGATGATGGCCATCATCATGGATTGCATCCCCCCGACAAACGACTCAAGGGCCTGCCCGACGGTCAGGATTTTCTGACTCACCACCAGCAGCATGGCTACGAAACATCCCGAAAAGGAAGCCCAAACGAGGGCGGCAAAGGGATCGGCATCCCCGATAATGTTGGTGAGGCTGCGCTCACCCGGCTCAAGCCCGCTTACGCCGGTGCTGTAAAGTCCGTAAATCGCCACGATTACAACGGTAAGTACCGGGATTGCTGCATTGTACCAGCGCAGCGGTTTGCCATCGAGGGGCTGCAGGCTTTCCAGGTTTACATCTGAGGCAGGCACGGCACCAGGACGGATAACGCCGCCGCCGGAGTAGGCACGACGCTCGGCATCGAGCATGGGGCCGAAATCGCGCTTCATCAGTACAATCATGAGTACAAAACCGAGCGCAAGCAGCGGATAAAACAGATAGGGCACCGAGTGCAGGAAAATCATAAAGGCGTTGTCGGCACCGGCCTGCAGCTGAGCGGCAAGCACGGCATCATCTGTCTGTGCCGCGAGGGTTGAAAGCGAGTTCGAAATCTGCGTGATTTCAAAGCCAATCCAGGTTGTGATTACGGCACTAACCGCCAGAGGTGCGGCGGTTGAATCCACGATGTAAGCCAGTTTCTCGCGCGAAATGTTAAGCCGGTCGGTCATCGGGCGCATGGCACTGCCGCGGATGAGGCTGTTGGCATAATCATCAAAAAACAGAAAAAGGGCCGAAATCCAGGTGATGAGCTGCCCCTGCGTGCGGTTTTTGGCCAGTTTTGCGAGAACCGTTACGACCCCTTTGGTACCACCGCCCCGGCTCATCAGCCCGACCATGCCGCCGAGCATCAGGCTGAACATGATGATGGCAACGTGGTATTCATCTGACATGGCATTAATCAGAAACGAGAATGAATCGGCCGTTCCGGTAAAGGGGTTGAAGCCTGCTATAAAGAGGGCGCCAATCCAGACACCGGCAAATAGAGACAGCACCACCTCACGGGTGATGAGCGCCAGCGCGATAGCAACAAGCGGCGGCAGCAGGCTCACCCAGGTGCCGAAGCCGCCAAAGCCCTCATCATCTGCGGCAGCTGCGGTGTCCGCCAGGTTAAGACCCAGGCCGGATAGATCGGCCCAGCCGATTACGGCGAGTATCAGTGCGGACAGAAAAAAAGTGATGGTAAACTTTTTCATTCAGATTAATCGAGTTCGGTTCGGGTTGTTTTGGAAACCACATCGCGGACGTTTTGGTCCAGCTCTGCGACGGCCAGGGCAATATACTCTAAAATTTTTTCTCTGCTCAGCTCAGGGTCAGCGGGTTCATCCTGCTCCTGTTCAATAATGCTTAGCATATCCATCAATCCCATAATGCGTGCAAGCGGTGCCCTCACAATGTGCGACTGCAGCCAGCCGATTTGGCGAAATCGCTCATTCTGCTCTTCAATGGCTTTAATGTAACTTCTGAGCCTCGTTACATCATTGGCAATTATAAGCCTTGCACTCCGGCCTTCAAACATCATCATTCTGCTCTTTACGTCCATCTGCATAATGGCACCGCTGCGGCTGTGATGCTCAAACACTCCGTGCTCTACAACTTCGTTAGTATCATCTTCAGTTAACCATTTCTGAAGTTCAGCATCAGTTACAGAGGGGTAAATATCGCGAACACTAAGCTGCTCAAATTCCTCCCGGTTATACCCGTAAGCAATAACTGCGGCTTCGTTAACATCCAGGATGCCACCTGTTTTAACATCAACAACCCACATTGGGAGCGGACTGTAACCGAATAGGTCGCGGTAGCGGCGTTCTGAATGCTGCAATTCCTGCAGGGCCGCTTTGCGCTCTACGCTAAAAACTATAGCCTTATGCAAAATGCTTGCGTTCAGATCATCAGTGAGAATATAATCGGCAACGCCCATTTTAACCCATGCCATTACCTGATCGCGGTTGGTATAGCTGCTCAGCATTATGAGGGGAACACCAGCGCACAATGCGAGAAGGTTTTTGATGAAGTCTAAATCAGCAGCGTTTGTAGTTCCTGCATTGCTGATAACCACGTTGTAGAGTCCGCCGGAATCTTTAAGCAGCAGCGCAGCTTCATCAGGAGTTGCGACGGAATCAATTTTGTACCGTAAAAAGCATTCATCAATGAAATCTTCCAGCAACATCAGCATTGCCGGGTCTGCTTCAATAATCAATATCCGATAAGGGGTAGTTGCTGTTTTCATAGTTAGCTGTTAGGCGGCAAAAAAGGCAAATGGGGGTGTTTTCCGGCAGTTTTACAAACGAGAGGTCAGACATGGGACTAATTAACAGAACTTTTGGTCTAAAATCCATTACTTGAAGTTTAAAGTAAATCCAAAAAACAGACAGCTTATCGTGAAAACTGCGGGCTATATCATCTTAATTATGGCGGTTGCTGCCGGCATCTGGTTTATCATCTGGCAGCCCGGCGCTGAAAACAGCCGCGAGCTGCCGCCCCTAACTACGGTTCAGGCTGAAACCGGCGATGTCTCGCGCCGGGTTGTTGCTTTCGGGGCTATTCATCCGGTGCAGCGCGTAACCGTGGGCAGTCAGGTTTCCGGCATTATTGAGGAAATCGCCGTCGATTTTAACTCCGTTGTGCGCAAAGGGCAGGTGCTCGCCCGCATTGATCCTTCCACCTTCGAAGCGGAGGTAAGCTCCGCCCGTGCCGAGCTGCAAAGTGCGGAAGCCGGTCTCGAACTCGCCCGCATGCAGTGGCAGCGGGTGCAGGAACTGCGCGAGCGTCAGTTTGTGTCGCCCTCTGATGTAGATCAGGCCTCGGTTACGCTGCGGCAGGCCGAAGCGCAGCTGCAGGTGCGCCGGCACGCCCTCGAGCGGGCACAGCGCGAACTCGACCGCTGCACCATCACCGCCCCGGCTGACGGCATCGTGATTTCCCGGAATGTGGATGTCGGGCAGACCGTTGCCGCGAGCCTGAACGCGCCCGAGCTTTTTCAGCTGGCATCCGACCTGCGGGTGATGCACATCTACGCCAATGTATCCGAGGCTGATATCGGGCAGGTGCACGAAGGGCAGCGGGTAGATTTCCGCGTGGATGCTTACCGCGAGCGCACCTTCACCGGGGAGGTTATTCAGGTGCGCAACGCCCCCATCGTGGAAGACAACGTGGTACACTACCAAACACTGATTCTGGTGGATAACAGCGAGCTGCTGCTCAAACCCGGCATGACGACCGAAGTTTCGGTGATCACAGCAAAAAAGCAGGATGTGGTACGCGTTCGCAATACGGCCCTGCGTGCACGTCTGCCGGATGGCCTGCGTCCGCCAACGCCGGACCATATCGGGGAAGGTCAGCCGCGCGCCTATGTAGTACGCGACGGTCAGCTCGAAGTGGTTGCCGTTGAAACCGGCCTGAGCGACGGCGTGAACACCGAAATTGTGAGCGGGCTTCAGCCCGGTGATGTACTTGCGGTGGGGCTATCGCTGCGAACCGATACTCAAAACGAACGCCGCAGCCTGTTCGGCGGGCAGCAGGCAACTTTTTAACAGCCGGCTAAAAAATGGATTTCAGGTAGCGGGATGCCGTTTTTTTTGTGTACTATGATGATGGCTTCGTGCCCGTATCCTGAAATCCAAACTTAAACCAAGACCCTGTTATTTATGGCCCGAAGGGAGCTGATGAGCAATGTGGACCGCGCCTGGCTGCGCATGGAGGCACCAAGCAACCTGATGATGGTTACGGCCCTGCTCACGACCAAAGAAAAGCTGCGCTACGAAGATGTGCTTGATCTGCTGAAAGAGCGCCTGATGATATTCGACCGCTTCCGGCAGCGTGTGGTGAACCGCGGAATTATTTTTGAAGACACCTACTGGGAAGACGTCCCGTTTTTTGACCCGGCCGACCATATTAGTCTGGCCGCCATCCCCAACGAAGATCCGCGGGCCGAGCTGCAGGCGCTCGTGGGCGAACTGATGAGCACCCCGCTCGATTACGACAAACCGCTGTGGCACATCACCATGGTGGAAGATGTGCGGCAGGGCACGGGGCTCATCATCCGGCTGCATCACTGCATCGCCGACGGTAACGCGCTGGTTCGGGTGCTGCTTTCGATGATGACGACCGACAAAGCCATCCTCAAACCCGGCAGGAAAACCAAAAAAGAAGAGCGGCCCACCTTTCTCGATCCGGTGGTGGATGTGGCCCTGAATGTTTGGGTAGCCGCCGAAACCATGGTAAAGCTCAGTTACCGTCTGCTCAAAAAACCCTCAAAAGTTTTCGACTGGGCCAAGATGACCATCGATGGCGGCTTCAGTCTGGGGCGACTGGTGCTGCGCTGGCCCGACCCGAAAACCCTGCTGAAGCAGGACCTTCAAAACAAAAAACTGGCCTCCTGGTCGTTTGAAATCCCGCTTGAGCGGGTGAAGGAAATCCGCCGGGGAGCCGGTGCAACCGTGAATGATGTGGTTGTAACGGCCGCTGCCGGTGCCCTGGGCCGCTACCTGAAAAACCGCGGCGAAGACATCTCCGAAATGAACATCCGTGCGGCCATCCCGGTCGATATCCGCCGCGCTACCGATCCTTTTGCGATGGGCAACAAATTCGGTCTGGTTTTCCTGAGCCTGCCCGTTGGCATGGAAGACATCCGCGAGCGGCTCACCGAGCAGAAGCGCCGCATGGATGAGCTCAAGAATACGCCCGAAGCCTTCGTTTCCTTCATGGTGCTGAACACCATGGGCGCCGCTCCGAGAGAAATTGAAAACCTGGTGCTCGATGTTATTGGCAGCAAAACCTCGCTCGTGCTCACCAATGTACCGGGGCCTTCCATTCCGCTGTACCTCGGGGGCTGCGAAGTGGACAACATCCTGTTCTGGGTTCCGCAGGCCGGCCGCGTCGGGCTGGGCATAAGCGTGATCAGCTACAACAACAAGGTGCGCATAGGCGTGGCGACCGACGCAAACATCATCCCCGATCCATCCAAAATCGTGGATGACTTCGAGCGGGAGCTGGATGCCATGCACGCCCTGTTTGCAAGCCCGGAAGCTGCCCCATCCCCCTGAAAAAAATCAAAGACAGTTCGTTTCCGCTGCGATGCCGTTTAAACGCCCGGAAACACATCACCCGAAAAAAACACTATAAACCAAAGGAAAACAAAACCATGTCGTTTACCACTTTTGTTGAGCTGAACAGAACATTTGAAGTTTCATGGGCACCTGAGCAGGTTTTTGAACTGCTTGCGGATGTGCCCAAATCGGTTGCCCACTTCCCGAAAGTGGATAAGCTGATTGATCTGGGGGATAACGCCTACCGCTGGGAAATGGAAAAAATCGGGGTGCAGATGTACAACATTCAGGCGATTCATGCCTGTAAATACACCTCCTACCCGGGCATGAAGACGGTAAAATGGGAACCCGTAAAAGGAGTAGGAAACGGCGTTGTTTCCGGCTCGTGGAAGCTGGATGATGCGGAAGGGGGCGGCACCGTGGTGAAGTTCCACATTAAGGCTACACTTGAAACCGACCTGCCATTTTTTGTGAAGATGGCCGTGAGCCCGATTGTTGCCGGTGAGTTCGAAAGCATGATCGACACCTATCACAAAAACCTTCAGGAAACCATGAACGCGCCGGGCTAAGTGCGGATAAGCTTCACAAAAAGCGGATGAAATGATTGAACTCAGCAACATCACCAAAACCTACCGATCCGGGTCGCTGGTCGTTGACGCCCTGCGGGGCATCAGCCTGAACATTGAGGCCGGTGCTTTCACGACCATCATGGGTTCGAGCGGCTCCGGAAAATCGACCCTGATGAACATTTTGGGATGTCTGGACAAACCCACCGCCGGCGACTATTTACTTGATGGTGAAAATGTGGCGGGGCTCAATAAAACGCAGCTTGCGCTGGTTCGGAATGAGACCATCGGTTTTGTGTTTCAGAACTTTCATCTGCTGCCGCGCACCTCGGCCCTCGAGAATGTGGAGCTGCCGCTGCTCTACAGCCGGCAGAAACTCAGCTGGAAGGAAATGCACACCCGTGCAAAAGAAGCCCTCGAAATCGTGGGGCTGGCTGACCGCGCCGACCACACCCCAAACGAGCTTTCCGGCGGGCAGCAGCAGCGGGTTGCCATCGCGCGGGCGCTGGTTACGCGCCCTTCAGTACTGCTGGCCGACGAACCCACCGGCAACCTCGACAGCCGCACGAGCCTCGAAATTATGGACATTTTCCAGCGCCTCAACCGGGACGGGCTCACCATCCTGATGGTATCGCATGAGCCGGACATTGCGCGCTTTTCCCGCCGCATCATCATTCTGCGGGATGGCCTCATCCGCTCTGACAAAGCCAACGAGGCCCGCGATGCCGTGCAGGCGCTGCAAAGCTGGAAAGACGAAACCGAACTGATTGAACAGGAGGCCGAACAATGAAATGGACAGCCGTTCCCTATGTTGCGCTCAAAGCACTGCGCCGCAACCGGATGAGAACCCTGCTCACCGCGCTCGGCATAATCATCGGGGTGGCAGCCGTCATTACCATGGTCGGGCTGGGTCAGGGCGCCGGCGCGGAAGTGCGCGAACAGGTGAACCGGCTCGGGCAGAACGTGGTGCTGGTATTCCCCGGCTCGCGGCAGCTGGGCGGCGTGAGCATAGGCGGCGGCAGCGCAAACACCCTCACCGTAGCCGACGCACACGCCCTGCGGGATGAAATCCCCGAAGTGATCGCCGCCAGCCCGGAAGTGCGCTCGCAGCGCGTAATTGTGTACGGCAACCGGAACTGGTTCACCCGCATCTACGGTCAGAGCCACGACTACCTGCAAATCCGGCAGTGGCCCATCGAAAGCGGGCGCATGTACGATGAAGCCGACGTCGAAAACGCAGCCCTCGTGGCCGTTGTGGGACAGACCATTGTGGACGAACTTTTTGAGGGCGCCGATCCCCATTGGCGAAACCATACGCGTGCGCGGCCTGCCGCTGGAAATTATAGGCGTACTCGCGCCGAAAGGCATGTCGCTGATGGGATCGGTCCAGGATGACATCGTGCTGGTGCCCTACACCACGGCCTTTCAGCGCATCTCGGGCCGCAGCCATGCGATGGTGATTAACGTGCAGGTATTCGACGAGCAGTCGATGGAAATCGCGCAGCTCAAAATAACGGACCTGCTGAGGGAGCGTCACGGACTGGCACCGTATCAGGAAGACGACTTCACGGTTCAGACGCAGGAGGAAGTAGCCGCGGCCGCGGCCGAAACCTCGCGGATTATGACCTGGCTGCTGGCATCCATCGCCGGGGTGTCGCTGTTTGTGGGCGGCATCGGCATTATGAATGTGATGCTCGTGAGCGTAACCGAGCGCACCCGCGAAATCGGCCTCAGGCTGGCTGTAGGTGCACGCGGCCCCGATGTGCTCCTTCAGTTCCTGATTGAAAGCGTGGTGCTCTGCCTGCTCGGCGGCATTGGCGGCATCCTGCTCGGGCTGGCCGCAACCGAAATTATCGCAAGCTACGCCGGCTGGCCGGCCCTGTTCTCAACCGAAGCCATGTTTATTGCGGTGAGCGTGTCGGCAGCGGTCGGCGTCTTCTTCGGGTTTTACCCCGCCTGGAAAGCCTCCCGCCTCGACCCGATCGAGGCCCTGAGGCGGGAGTAGGAGTACCGTACCGTGTTTTTGGGATGAGGACTGAATGTTGTGCCCCTCACCGAAGGAACTTCACCGGCGGCGATGCAAAGTTTTTCCGGTTCAATCTTTGTTATAATGGCAAAACGGAAGTAAATAACCTGGATGCGGACAGATACCGAATAATCTTCAGTCCATGAAAACCAACAAATTGATTGAATCTTCGACCGTTTCTCTGAATGAACTTTTTGGAAACGGCAAAACGTACCGGGTTCCTGCCTGGCAGCGCGACTATGCCTGGCAACCGGAAAACTGGGAAGATTTGTGGGATGATATCTGCCAAATAACTGAATCCGGTTTGCCTCATTACATGGGCGCAGTTGTGCTGCAGGATGCGGGCAGCAAGCAGTTTGTGGTGATTGACGGGCAGCAGCGGCTGGCAACACTCAGCATTATCGCTATGGCCTGTATAAAAATGATAAGGTCGCTTGCTGAGGAAGGCGAAAATCCTGCCGAAAATCAGGAGCGGGCAGAATTGCTGCTTCGCCAATATATCGGCACCAAAGATCCCGCTTCCTTACGGTACTCGAGCCGACTTTTCCTTAATGAAACCAACGACCCGTTTTATCAGGCAACCCTGCTGCAGTTCCGGAATCCGTTGAACATCCGCAAGCTCCACGAGTCGGAGGCCCTTTTATGGCGGGCCTTTCAGTTTTTTGAAGCATCTGTAAGGCAGAGGTTTGAAAGCACCCGCGACGGAGCGCTGATCGCCGATTTTTTGAACAAGCATATAGCCGAGAAACTCGTTTTCACACAAATTCTCGTGGAGGATGAGCTCAGTGCTTACACCGTTTTTGAAACCCTTAATTCCCGGGGTGTGGCGTTAACCGCAACTGACTTGCTGAAAAACTTTCTGTTTTCGCAGGTCTCGGGGTCAAAAACAGATTTGGAACACACCAAGCGGCAGTGGGCTGAAATTACCGCCTTAACCGGCCTGAGCAGCTTTCCTGAGTTTCTGCAACATCACCTCAGCGTAAAACAAAAAACAGGCAGCCGGCAGAACCTTTTTAAGCAGCTCAAGGGCAGAATTAGTACCCCGAAGGATGTTTTTGATCTTTTGGATGAGCTCCATCGCACAGCATTTCTGTATGAAGCGCTTGAAAGGCCGGCAGATGAGTTTTGGGCTGATTATCACGAAGCCCGGCCTTTCGTCAGGGAGCTGAGTCTGTTTCGGGCGAATCACTACAAACCCCTGGTAATGGCGGCTTACGGCCGTTTTGATGCCGCAAATTTTATTCAGCTGCTCAGGTACTGTGCTGTCATTACATTTCGCTACCGTGTAATCAGCAATCTGAACGCAAACGAACTCGGGAAGCAGTTCAGTCAGCTTGCCGTTCAGGTTTCTGAAGGCAGGGTAAAAACAGCCCGTGAAGCTTTTGCGGCACTTGGTTCCGTGTATCCTGATGATGAACAGTTTATCAATAGTTTTTCGGCTTTAAGCCTGAATACCAGAAGTGCCAAAAAATTGGTAAGGTACATTCTGGTGAAGCTCGAAAACCGGCTTTCTGGGAAAGCCATCGATTTTGAGACAACGGATGCTACCATTGAACATATTCTGCCGGAAAACCCCGGGTACAGTTGGGAGCAGAGTTTCTCACCCGCAGACCACAAAGCCTTTGTTTACCGGCTTGGCAACCTGACACTGCTTGAAGAAAAGAAAAACCGGGCACAGGCCGGAAATGCAGGCTATGAAGAAAAAAAGCAGGTCTATCAGGAAAGCTCCTTTGCATTAAGCCAAAATATTTCGGCCGGCGAGTGGGGGCCTGAAGCAATAAGGGCGCGGCAGCGGCTTATGGCCCGTATTGCGGGTTCGGTTTGGCGGATTAGCGAATAGCCACCACCCTCACCCCGCAAGCACCGCCATCACCTGTTTTTTGTAGGTTCTGCTTACGGGGATTTCGCTGTTTGGCACCGTGACAGAAGTGGCCGAAAAGGTTTGTACGTGATTCCGGTTTACGATAAAAGACCTGTGCGTGCGGATGAAATAATCCGGCAGCTGCTGCTCAAAAGCGGCGAGCGTTTCTTTGGTGGTGAAGCGCTCCGTGTTTGTGGTAATCTTCACATAATCTCCCAGGCTTTCCAGCGAGATGATCCCGGAGAGCCTGATCTGCCGGTTCTCCCGCTTTTCCCGGATGGTGATGAAGGCTGTTTTCAGGCCCTCATTTTCTTTGTTGCGCGCGCTGAGCTCAGATTCCTTGTTCACAAAGCGCAGATAAAGCAGCAGAAAGGCCTTCAGAAAAACCACCAGATAGATTACCGATGCCAGCACAAATACGTTGGCCATCACCGGGTCAAGCACCTGATAGTTGTACTCAGCTATTACCACAAAAGCAAGGAGCATGACAATCAGCTGCAGAAAAAACGAGATGATGATGGTGTAAGCGGTGTACAGCCAAAACCGGAGAAACGATTTCTGAAGCAGGTAAACCGGCACGAGGTAGTAGTTGAAGAAGTAAGAGGTGCCGACGGCAACCGGCATGAGAAAACTCACAAAATAGAAGGTCTTTGCAAAATCACTGAAGGTGCTGCCAAAGCCCGCAATCAGGAAAAGGGAGATGAGGATCCAAAAAAGAAGGTGTTTGCCGGTTTGCATTGTTTTTATCTGAATATCAGCAGAATAACGCAGGAATGCAGGTTTTGTCGGTGAGCAGCAGGTTTCGGTCGGTATAATGCATTGCGTGCAGCGGTGCCCTCAAGATACCTTTTTAGGGAACACCCACTGAACATTCATTTAACCTTGTAAGCATTATGATTGATTTATTTAATATGGGCGGACCGCTGTTTATGGGTACGCTTACCCTCATTTTTGCCGCTGTTATTGCTGCATTTTTTTTTCAGCTTTCTTCAGATCCGGAAGGGAGGCTCACCCGGGGTTTCGATAGTGAAGGAAATCGGACTTTTTGGCCTCATTATCGGAATTTTGGGTCAGTCGATCGGACTCTACACCGCCTTTTCAATTATTGAAGAGGCCGGGATGATTTCTCCCGAAATTCTGATTTCAGGGCTGAAAGTATCGTCCGTCACAACCATTTATGGTCTGATTATCGCGGTTTCAGCTTACCTGCTTTATTTCGCGCTCAGGCGAATTGAAGCCCAAAACGCCGAGCGCTGATGACGGAACTTCAGAGCGGTTCAGCCCTTTAGGAAATCGCATCCTTTCGGTAACGGAATGTACCGGAAGGATGCGTTTGGGTGAAGGGCACCGGCGCCGGAACTATCACCGGTCTTTATCACCATCTTCTCAGAAATCCCATTTCACCGAAACCAGCACGAGGCTGCCGGCATCGGCAAGGGGGGAGTCGGAGGCGCCGAGGAAGAACTGGGCGAGCAGGCTTGCATCGGTGTTTTGGGTGAGGCTTCGCGTTACCGATGGCGAGATGAAGGCGCCCCGCTCGTCAGGGTAGGTGATGAGGGTGAGGGCCGCATCCGTGAGCGGGTTCAGGTTTTGCTGCAGGGTGCTGCTGAGCTGCCAGGCCGATATGGAGGGGTTATCAGCTGAGAGCGGCTGTGAGAGCAGACCAAAGGTTTCAGTGCCGCCGCTGCTGTTGTACAGCACCTCGGCGATGGCAAAGAGTCCGTTACTGAACATATGATCGGCCGAGACCGCCGCGACAAAGCTGTTTTCGCGCCTGCCCGATTCGGGCGCTTCGACATCCCGGAAAAGCATCAGCTCGCCTTTGAGGCCCGTGCCGCCCATGCTTCCGGCCCAGCCGCCGCCCAGCGCCAGGCGGTTGCGGTACCAGCCGGTGATGAGCTGCACATCATACCCGCGGAAACCAAAGCCATACAGTGCGGCCACAACGCTTTCCCGCATGCCCGCGCGAGACGGTGCCGCGGCAATTTCCAGCCGGGAGTCCCAGTCGATGAAGTAGCGGATCCGCAGGGCATCAGTGCCGGGCCGCTCGGGATAATCGAACTCGTACACCGAGTAAATATTGAACACATCATTCGGGTTGCTCAGCATATTGATGCCCCAGTTGATGCGCTGCCGCCCCGCCCGGATGTTCCAGTCGCCGCTGCTCCAGTCGGCATAGAGCCGGTCGGGGAGCAGGTGAAGGAGCACATCCCCCGAGCGGACCGGCATCCAGGAAAGATTCACGAAGCCGTCGTCGGTGTCGATGAAATCCGCATACACCGGGAAATCCTGCACCAGATCGCCGGCAAATAGCCGGGCGCGACCCTGTGCGTGCAGGCTGAAGTTGCGGCCGAAATCAGCGCGGAGGTTCAGCCGGCCCTGCATGCGGTACTCGAAATAGGTCTGATCGCCCTCCGGCTCCGGCAGGGTAGTGGCAATGCGCAGCGGCATCGCCTGCAGGTAGCCGCCGAACTGGAGCTCCTGTGCA
>NZ_JAIUMX010000040.1:0-29504 GCF_022565315.1 Cyclonatronum sp.
ACGAGGCCGGCCGAGAAGATCAGGATGGCGGTTTGCAGCTCCAGGATGTTGAACTCCAGCAGCAGCGACACCGCGAGGGTCGAGAGCGACTGTGCGACGGTGAACAGCAGGAATTCCGCGCTGAACACCCGTCCGCGGAAGGCATCGGGGGCGCGTTTTTGCAGGAGCACGGTGCTTGAAACCCAGTTTGCGCCCGAGGCTATGTGCGAGAGGAAAACGAGGGTCATCATCACCCATAAAGAGGCGGTCAGCCCGACCCCGAAGTAGAACAGCCCGGCGATTACCATCGCGGCGCCCATGCCGGCGACCCAGCGGTTTTCGTTGCTCGCGTATTTGCGGTGCAGCACGGGTCCGACCGCGGTGCCCGCGCCCCGTGCCGCGTAGAGCAGCCCGAGTCCGGCGCTGCCCATCAGCAGCACCTGATCGGAAATCAGAATGAGCATATACACCAGGCCGCCCATGAAGATGGTCATCCCCCCTTTGGCCATCGCCGGACGATACACCCGGCCGGTTTTCCAGAGGTAGCGGTAACCGTCCATGATGCCCTTTATCGGGTCGCGCAGGCTTTCGAGAGTTGCCGCGTCGCGCACGTGCGGAATGGTCGCCCGGAAGATGAAAATGGTGCTGAGGATGTAGCCGAGCCCGTTCATCACGAAAACGGCATCGGTGCCGAAGGCGGCAGTTGCGAGGCCGCCGAGGCCCATGCCGCTGGTGAAGATGATGCTCCAGGAGAGGTTCGAGAGGATGTTGGCGCGCACCAGCTCCTCCGGAGAGGTGATGTTAGGAATGGAGGACTGTTTAGCCGGTTCAAAGACCGCGGCGAACATCATCTGCACGGCGGTCATCACATAAATGAGCCAGAGCAGCTCGGGCTCACGCACAAAGAGGAAGCTGAGCACGGCGAATCCCCGGCCAAAATCGCAGACGATCATGAGCATCCGCCGGTCGAAGCGGTCGGCGATGTAGCCTGCAAAAGGCGAAAACACCGCGAAGCTCATCATCTTAATTACAATTATGAGGCCCAGCAGCAGCTCCGATCCGGAAAAATCAATAATGAGCGCATAAACGGCCAGTACGCCGAACCAGTCGCCCAGGTTGGAGACCATCTGCGAGAACCACACCCGCCGGAAGTTGGCGTTGCTGCGGACCAGCCTGTAATACGGGTTTTCGGAAAGGCTTTGCAAGAAAAGGTGTTACGGGGTTGAAGGTTGAGAGGCTTGCTGAACGACTTGTTTTGCGGAATGATTCCAATCGGACGGCAGACGGCGGACGGCGAACCGCTGTATTTTTTGAATGCCAAGGTACGGGTTTTATGGCACGCGGATTTCTTTATTCCTGTTGCAATGCTCCCCCTTCGCGGTCTTCGCGCTAACCTTCGTGACCTTCGCGGTTAAACCACGTCCCGCTGATTTTTACCGCGAAGGGCGCAAAGGATGGCACGAAGGGCAAATTCGCGGTTAATAACATGGCAACGTACCCACATTGTAATTATATTTCACTTCATACTTCCAACCCACAGCACAGCAGCATGAAAACAAAACTGATTCGTATCGGCAACTCTCAGGGGGTCCGGATTCCGAAGCCTCTGATCGAGGAAAGCGGCCTCAGCGGCGAAATTGAGATGATTCTCCGGGATAATGAAATCGTGCTGCGGGCGGCTGAGCCGAGCCGTAAGGGCTGGAATGCCGCCTTTCGGAAAATGGCCGCGCAGGCTGATGATCAGCTTGAGGACTGGTCAGGCAGCGAACCAAACTCCGAATGGGATGAAACCGAGTGGAGCTGGGAGGATGCATCCGGTGAAGAGATTTGAAGTGCACCTGATTTCCCTCGATCCCACCAAAGGTTCGGAAATCCGCAAAACCCGGCCCTGCGTCATCATTTCCCCCGATGAAATGAACCGGCACATCCGCACCGTTATTATCGCCCCGCTCACTTCAACGCTCAAAAAATACCCGACGCGGGTCACTACCCGATTCGCCGGGCAAAAGGGTCAGATCGTACTCGATCAGATCCGCACGGTTGACAAAAGCCGGCTCATCAGGCAGCTCGGCACTATTGATGACGCCACCGCAGCCCGGGTGCAGGAAGTACTGCAGGAAATGTTCGCCCCCTAATGCGATTGACGGCACGCGGATAACCGCGAATTTTTTTTAGGATGATGGATACGAAGCCTTTCAAAGCTTCGAGGCCGAAAAAGCCTCCCCCTTCGCGGTCTTCGCGTTACCCTTCGTGACCTTCGCGGTTAAAACCTCAATTCCGGAATTTACCACGAAGGGCGCAAAGGATGGCACGAAGGGTAGGGTGGGATCTTCAGCTTCATAGTTTTTGACGCACATGCCGGACTGTCTGTATATAAATTGTGCCTTTTTCTTTGCGTATTCTATATATCACCCTGTAGTTTCCGGCAATCAGTTCTCGTAAGTCAGGCTCATTATACTCCGGTACAATCCTGCCCGATTCAGGCTGTTCTGCCAGTTGATCAGTTCTGTCAATTATCCCCAAAGCCCACTTTTCGGCTGCCTCAGGATTATCCCGTGCAATATAATCCACAAACTCATTCAGCCTGTTCAGAGCCTGATTTGTCCAAATTATTTCCACTTTGTCAGGTTTTCTTTAATCCGCTGTTTGGCTTCCTCGTGGGTTAGAACCCTGCCGGCTGAGATTTGCCGTTCCGCCTCGAGCAGGTCTTCCATCAGCTCGATTTTTTCCTGCATGCGCTGGTACTCCGAAACATCAACCAGCACAGCCGCACTTTTACCATGCTGCGTGAGAACGATCGGCCGCTTTTCTGTTTTGATGCGGTCAATGAAATCAGCCGCATGTTTCCGAAATTCAGAAACCGGCTGAATGTCTTTGTTAATGTCGAGTCGTGCAGTTGCCATAGGAGAGAGAATTTACTTTAAACGTACTTTTTAAAGTACAAATAATTCTTCGTACTTGCCGGTCCTTTAAAAGTGGATTTTTTTTTAGGGTGATGTGCACCAAGCCTCTCAAAGCTCCGATGCCGGAAAAGCATCCCCCCTTCGCGGTCTTCGCGTTACCCTTCGTGACCTTCGCGGTAAAACCCCGGCCCGCTGATTTTTACCGCGAAGGGCGCAAAGGATGGCGCGAAGGGTTTAAGGTTTTTCGCGGCCCTTAGCTTATTTTAATCTTCGTCACCCGTCATCACCTCTTCAACTTTCCCCATGACCCGCTTTTTTGCTGCGCTCCGGATTTTGTCGCTGCTCCTGTCTGCTGCGGGTACAGGCCTGTTTCGGGGGATGCGCTTCCGGGCCAGCGCCCGGTACCTGATGCGGGTCTGCTTTTGGGTACTCACGCTTTCCATCAGTTTTACGGCTTCAGTTTGGGCCCAAAACGGGATGCTCTCCGCGCCCGCACTTCCGCTCATTCAGGCAGACGGCGCCCTGAGCTGTGCGGAACTGAAATCCTCTCCGGGCTTGCCTCACGCCGGGTTCGGGTGGTTTTCCGGGGATGCCCACAGCCGCACAGCGCCCGGTTTCCGGGTCGGCTATTACGGGCTCAACCTCGATATCGATCCGGATGAGGAGCGCATCAGCGGACACGCGGACCTGCTGCTGCACTTTCCGCAGGGCAAGGCGCGCATCACCCTTGAACTGAACCGCAGCCTGCACATTTCGGGCATCACGGATGCTGCTACCGGGGCTGAGCTGCCGTTTACACGCAGCGCGGGTCCGGTGGATTTTCTCGTGGAGATTGAGCTCGCCGCCCTCCCCGACACCGAAACACAGCGCCTCATCCGGATTTCGTACGAGGGGCGGCCGGGCGGCACCGGCTTCGGCAGTTTTGTGTTCACGCGCCGGGGCGGCGCACCGCACTTCTGGTCGCTGAGTCAGCCCTTCGGCGCGCGTGACTGGTTCCCGAACCTCAACACACCGGCCGTGAAGGCCGACTCATCGGATGTCATAGCCCGCATCCCCGACGGCCTCACCCTGGCTTCCAACGGACTCCTCGTCCGGGAAACGCCGCTAACTAACGGGCAGACCGAGTGGCACTGGCGCTCCCGCTATCCCATCGCGCACTACCTCATTTCGGTGGCGGCCGCGCCTTACGTGAGCTTCACCGACTACTTCCGGCACAGTCCGCAGGATTCCCTGCCGGTTGTCAACTTCGTGTACCCCGATGCCGATACGCCCCTGCTTCGGGAGCAGGCCCGCCTCACCCTGCCCATGCTTGCACTGTTTACAGAGCTTTTCGGCCCCTATCCTTTCCTGAGCGAGAAATACGGGCACGCCATGTTTGGGCGGCGCGGCGGCATGGAGCATCAGACCATGAGCTCGATGCATAATTTTTCGCGGGCGCTTGTGGCGCACGAGCTGGCGCATCAGTGGTTTGGCAACGCGGTAAGCTGCGCGCGCTGGGAAGACATCTGGCTGAACGAGAGCTTCGCGACCTACGCCGAGGGGCTGGTAATCGAAGCCTTCGACGGGCCCGCGGCCTTTCGCGAGTGGCGGCGCGGGGTAATCGGGCAAATCACGGCTGAGCCGGCGGGCCGCGTTTTTGTGCCCTCCGAGCGTATAGATCCGTCAGCGCCGGACGCTTCGGTCGCCCGCATTTTCCGCTACCGCACAAGCTACCTGAAAGGCGCGATGGTGCTGCATCAGCTGCGGGTTTTGCTGGGGGATGATGCCTTTTTCGGCCTGCTCCGAAGCTGGGTGCAGGGCGATTTTCTGCACGGCTCGGCAACAACCGAAGATTTTATCGCCCATGCAGAGGCCTTCAGCGGAGCGCCGCTACGGGGCTTTTTTGATACCTGGATCTACGGGCTTGCCCATGCCGAGCTCGGGCTGCGCTACGCGGTGCGGCCGGTTTCGGATCACTCCGGCCAAGGCTACCTGCTGCGGCTTCAGTCGGCTACGCGCGCTTCGGCGGAGGGTCCGGCGGATTGGTCCGTGCCGCTGCAGCTCCGGATTCCCGAAGCCGGCGGTACGCGCGACACAACACTGACCCTGCCGCTGCCGTCCCCGGGCGAGCCCCTCGAAGCGGAATTCCGGCTTCCCTTCCCTCCGGCCGTGCCCGAACCCGACCCGGAATCGCACCTGCTGCTTGGCCGGGCCGACGTTTTCCCCGGCAGCTTTGCCGATATCGGCCGTGAAATCCCCGGCGGAATCCAGCTGCTTCCGCCCTACCCCAACCCCTTCAACGCCCGCGTGCTCATCCCCTTCACCCTGAGCGAGCCGGCCGAAATCCGGGCAGAAATCTACGATCTGAACGGCCGACGGGTAACGGTTCTTTTTGAAGGATTGATGCTCACCGGCGAACATCTGCTTCCGTGGCAGGCCGGCAGCGCAGCAAGCGGCGTCTATTTTGTGGTGATGCGCGCCACAGGCCGCACCGAAGTAAAGGCCGTAACCCTCTTGAAGTGAGCGCGGGCTGATTCGGAAATAATGGGACGCTGATGAGGCGGATTTTCAAACGCGGATTTAAACAACATATCCGCGCAAATCCGCGCTGCCCCGCATCCGAAAAATCCGCGTGCCATCAGAGACTCTTAATAACCCCGCTTAATCCGCATGCCATCAAAGCCTGAACGCCCCCGCCTGCCCGGCTGTTTACATCCCCATCACGCATTGAAAAAACAGCGAATTAAGCGTATTTTACAAGGCTAATCCAAATTGATTCCGAAAACGTATTTATGATCGAAACCAAAGAAAAACTCCCCTACAAGGTAAAAGACATCAGTCTGGCCGAATGGGGCCGCAAGGAAATTAAAGTCGCCGAGGCAGAAATGCCCGGCCTCATGGCGCTTCGCGAAGAGTACGGCCAAAGCAAGCCTCTCAAAGGCGCACGCATCGCCGGCTGCCTGCACATGACCGTGCAAACCGCCGTTCTCATTGAAACCCTCGTTGAGCTGGGCGCCGACGTTACCTGGTCGAGCTGCAACATCTTCTCCACACAGGATCACGCAGCAGCAGCCATCGCCGCAGCCGGCGTTCCGGTGTACGCCTGGAAAGGCATGAGCGAAGAAGAGTTCAACTGGTGCATCGAGCAGACCCTGTTTTTCCCTGATGGTCAGCCGCTGAATCTGATTCTCGACGACGGCGGCGACCTCACCGCTATGGTGCACGACGATTACCCCGAGCTGCTTGAAGGCATCCGCGGCCTCTCCGAAGAGACCACAACCGGCGTTCACCGCCTGTATCAGATGGCGAAAGAAGGCACGCTGAAAGTTCCGGCCATCAACGTGAACGACTCCGTTACCAAAAGCAAATTCGATAACCTATACGGCTGCCGGGAGTCCCTCGTGGACGGCATCAAGCGGGCAACCGATGTGATGATTGCCGGCAAAGTGGCGGTTGTGGCCGGTTACGGTGATGTGGGCAAAGGCTCAGCCGAAAACCTGCGCTCCTACGGCGCCCGCGTTATCGTTACCGAAATCGACCCCATCTGCGCGCTTCAGGCCGCTATGGACGGTTACGAAGTGAAGAAAATGGATGATGCAGCCCGTGAAGGCAATATTTTCGTTACCGCTACCGGCTGTAAGGATGTTATCCGCGCCGAGCATTTTGAGGTGATGAAAGATCAGGCCATCGTGTGTAACATCGGTCATTTCGATTCCGAGATTCAGGTGAAATGGCTCAACGCCAACGGCAAAAAAGACACCATCAAAGATCAGGTTGATGCCTACACCCTGCCTAACGGCAACACCATCTACCTGCTCGCCGAAGGCCGCCTCGTGAACCTCGGCTGCGCTACCGGCCACCCGAGCTTTGTGATGTCGAACAGCTTCACCAACCAAACTCTTGCGCAAATCGCGCTTTGGACCCGTCCTGAAGAGTTTTCAGTTGATGTGCACGTGCTCCCGAAAGAACTTGACGAGAAAGTAGCCAAGCTGCATCTCGCCAAAATCGGCGTTGAACTCGACGAGCTCACCCCCGATCAGGCACAGTACCTCGGCATTAAGCAGCAGGGTCCGTTCAAGCCGGACTACTACCGCTACTAAGCGGAACTGCTCCGGGCAGATGCGCAGCACGGTTCTCTTTGCGCAGCTGCTTCCCAAAAATTAAAAAGCCGCCCTTCGAAGTGAGGGGCGGCTTTTTTTGTGCCTGCCAGGTCCGTTTTAAAGCTGATTCAGGCCGGCTGAATCAGGGGCATCATTTTGGCTGAATTACCGATTCAAGTATTTTGCTTGCTTCTTGCCATTCCTCCATCAGCTCCGGTAACAGGGCCTCTTCAAATGCTGTATCGGGACGGGTCCGGAGTTCGTGTTCAGCTGCTTCGGCTAAGGCGGTTATCCTGAAGAGGCATCCGTTCATGCTTGTTCCCTTCAGTTTGTGCAGCAGCCTGCCAAGCCTGTCTGCCTGCCCGGCCTTAAATGCATCCGAAATTTGCCCGAGTAAAACAGGAATATCGGTAAGCAATAAAGAAATCACTGTTGTGGCAACCTTCTCGCCGCCCCGGGCCATAAGCCTGTTCTTATCAAAACGCAGCGGCGTATTATCAGCCCGGTTCGTCGTCTTAGTATCCGTTTCGGAGTCGTGATCAGCATAATCCCAAATTACAGCCCGCAATTTTTCGGACTCTACCGGCTTGGTAATAAAACGGTCCATTCCTGCGCGGTAACACTGCTCGATCTGCTCTTTTAGTACGCCGGCAGAAAGGCCGATTACCGGAACGTATCTGCCGGTTTCCCGCTCAATTTTACGGATTGCTTCGGTTGCTCCGAGGCCGTCTTTTTCCGGCATCTGTACGTCCATGAAAACCAAGTCGGGACTGCATTCGAGGTACTTTTCGATGGCGGCATGGCCGTTTTCAGCTTCGTAAATGTCACAGCCGGGTATAATCTCCTGTAGCATGGCCCGGGTCAGCAGCAGATTCATGGGTACATCATCCGCTACGAGAATCTTCATTTTTTTCTCTGTGGGCACCATCATCTGCTCATCCGCCGACCTTAGGCCGGCAACCTCTGTGCTGCCGGGTGTGGTATGGATGTGCTCAAGAGCGTTCAGTAGCTGCGACTGCTTTACAGGTTTGGAAATGAGATACCGCACCCCGAGCCGCTCGCATTCCTCAAAAAGCCCGGAAGTATCCCCTGAGCCATGCATGAGAATTACAGGCAATGTTTCCGGATGCAGCTGCATGTTTTCCCGGATGTAGCGGATCATTTCAATACCGTTCATGCCGGGCATACGGTAGTCACACAAAACGGCATCGACATCCTGCTGCTCCAGGGCCCTCAGGGCTGTGGCTGCACTGTCGCAGGGAAGAGTTCCCAGCCCTGCTGCCGCAAGTGTACGCTGTAGTATTTCGCGGTTACGCGCATTATCGTCCGCAATCAGCACATTTTTAAGCCGGATTGGCCTTTCCTGCTGAAAACGCGGAGCGAGCTCCGTTTGCACCCTAATTTCAAAATGAAATACTGAGCCTTTACCGGGTATGCTCTCTACCTCAATTTTCCCGCCCATTTTCCTGACAATCATATCTGATATCGCCAGACCAAGACCGGTGCCGCCGTATTTTCGGGTTGTGGAGGTATCTGCCTGCGAGAATGATTTGAACAGTTTTTCGCGCTGTGATTTTGTGATTCCGATACCGGTATCACGTACCGCTACCTGAATGGCACGCTGCTTTTGATTTTCGGCTGTACAGCGGATAATCAGGGCGACTTCCCCCTCATCCGTAAATTTAACCGCATTACTCAGCAGGTTGGTTACAACCTGACGCAGGCGCACAGGATCAACCCAGGCAAAGCGGGGCAGTTCCGGGTCGGCATCATACAGGATTTCAAGCTGTTTCTCACCGGCTGCATAGGTAATAACGTCAATACAGCTCTCAAACAAAGCGTCCATATCCGTCCGGATTTCTTCCAGTTCAAGCATGTTTGCTTCAATCTTTGAAAAATCCAGGATATCATTAATAATGCCCAGCAGCGACCTGCCCGCGGTATTTGCATTTTCAACATACTGTTTCTGAACGGGTGAAAGACCGGTATTTTTTAACAGCTCGGTAAAGCCGATCACCCCGTTCAGGGGAGTGCGGATTTCATGACTCATGGCAGCCAGGAACCGGCTTTTGGCAACACTGGCCGATTCCGCTTTTTCTTTCTCCCTGATGAGCTGTTCCCTTAACTTCTTGCCTTCCGTAACATCCTGCTGAATGCCGAACCAGCGGCTGTCGCCGTTTTCAAAGAAAACGGGTGTTGATTCAATCAGGGCGTAGCTTACCTTTCCGTCAACGATAATCCTGCCTTCCCATCTGAACCGCTTTTTTTCGCGCATAGCCTCAGCGTTCAGTGCCATAAAGTCATCGAGTTCATCGGGATGAAACAGTTTAAAGCTCAGAGCAGCATCCTGCAGGATCTCTTCCCGGCTGAGGTTATTCATGGCACACCATCCGTCACTCACGTATTCGAAATCCATGCTTCCGTTTGCCCGTACCCAGAATACATAAACCCCGACGGAAACATGATCTACCAGATCATTAAAGCGCTGCAGACTTTCGCTCAGTGCCTTTTCCGCCTTTTTGCGGTCAGTGATATCTGCGAGCACGCCTTCCCAAACCGTTGAGCCGTCCGGCAGGGTGCGCGGAACAGATTCAGCCGTAATCCAGCGCGTTTCACCATCCACAACAACTCTGGTTTCGCCAAAAAACGGACTTTTTGTTTCAAAGGTTTTCACATTCAGAGCCACCCACTCATCGAAGTCGTCAGGGTGCACACAAGCAAAGCCCTTCATGGGGTCAGATTCTGCCTCTTCCCGGCTCAGACCGGTGAGCTTCAGAAAACGGCTGCTCATAAAAGAAAAATAGGCCAGCCCGCCATCGGGTGGCTGCACCATGGTATAGGTGCCGATGGGTATGTTTTCCGTGAGGTCATACGCGGTTTTCTGAAGTTTAGCTTCAGCTGTACGAAGCGCCGCTTCCGTTTTTTCACGCTCGCTTATATCCACCTGAACCCCGAAATGACCGGTAACCCGGCCCTGTTCGTCGTACATGCAAACGTAGTCGCCTTCAATCAGCATAGGTGTGCCGTCGAACTTTTGTTCCCGTGTTTGCACATGCCATCTCCCCCTGTCAAACAGCCCCCTCCAGATTGCGCGGCCATGTTGCCGATTATGCCTGAAAAGTTCACCAACCGTTATGCCGATAAATTCCTGTTCTGTAGCCCCGTACTGATCCAGCAGTGCCTGATTTACGCGCGTCATCCGCTGATGTGCAAAGATGTAATCCAGCATTTTCTCCTTATCGGTATGCTCGTTCCATTCAACAGGCTCATCCAGCATACAGATAAAAAAACCGTGCAGCGACTGATTAAAAAAAAGATCCGCCTGCTTTTTGCTTTCCAAAAGCTCGCTTTCCCTTGCCACCCGCTCTGTAATATCCTTTGCAACGGCATATACCTGATTCCCCACAAGACTCAGGTGCCATTCTATACTTTTATATGAATCGTTATTGCAATGGCTTTGGTTGGTGAACGAGGCGACAAGCTCACCCTTTAACAAGGCTTCCCAACGCTGCTTTGTACGGCTTAAATCTCGGGGATGGGCCGAACTGATGAGGTTACAACAACTCAGATCCCCGCTCCCGTAACCCAGTATCTGCTCAAAAGCAGGGTTAGCTTTTATTACTTTCCCTTCTGAGTCGGCAATACATAAGGCATCCGGGTTCAAATCAAAAAAAAGCGCCGTACTTTCCCGCTGACTGTTCGCCGGCGTAATATCGGTGATTACGACGCGGAAAAGCAGTTTTTCGAGCGGGTACACTACGAGCTGCAGCTTCTTTCCGCTTAGCCTGCTGTAGGTTTCATAAACAGCTTCGCGACCACCGGAGGCCGTTTTGGCAAAAGCGGACAGCTCAGGATAACCGGCCTCTGCCGCTTTCTTCCCCCGGAAAACTTCAGAAGCACGCTTTCCTGCAACAGCTTCCCTGCCGAGGCCCGTAAGCTGTTCAAAAGATTCGCTGACTTCCTCAAAAATGTAATCGCAGGGCAGGCCTGCATCGTCAGGAATCAGTTTATGTGTTGCAGTTCCGATTGTTAAGTTTGTATTCATATTCATACATACGCTTTAAATGCTTCAATTTTCCTGTGTTTTTGGGTGGCCTAAACACTTACCCTGTACCATTGAGCTTATATAAGGCTTTTGGATACCCTTTCATCCGGCAATACACATATCTGCAAAGACCCGATATTTCCTGCGGGTTGCAGTTATAAGCATGCTTCGGTGATTTTCTGTGTACTGCTAACTCTCTTCATGCAATTTAAGCCATTATTTTATTTAATTCACAGGCTGTTATTTAAAGCAGGTAAAGGCCTGCTATCGTTTCGGAAACGGCTGCGATTTTCTCCACCGCAGCACGCAAACCTTTTTTTTAGCCGGTAATCTAACCATGCTACGGATTCTTTTATTTCCGGCAAGATTGGGCTGTTAGTTTTTTAACATAACCAGGTTTCATCCCGGCAATTCTGATTCATCAGCTATTTCCTTTCCGGCGCGCTGCAGGGCCGAAGCGAGCAGACCGGAGGGCACTGCTATGATGGCTAACCCGATCATCAGAATAAAAAAGGTGAAGATGCGGCCGCCGGTGGTAATCGGGAAGGCGTCGCCGTAGCCTACCGTTGTGAGGGTCGCGACGGCCCACCACAGGCTGTGAAAAATGGAGCTAAAGGCTTCCGGCTGTGCGCTGTGCTCGAAGTAGTAAATACCGACGGCGGAAAGGTAAATGAGGAAACAGGTCGCGCTGAAAAAGATGACAAGCTCTTCTTTTATCTTTTTGAAGGCCATGTGATACCGCATCAGGGCCCGGCTGTAGCGTACAATTTTGAGAATCCGGAAGAGCTGTAGCAGCCGCACTACCCGAACCGCGCGAAGATCGACCGAGGTGAGCAGGAAAAACGGCAGTATGGCAATGAGATCGATCAGGCCGTAAAAGCTGAAGAGGTAGGCCCGCTTGTTCTCCGCCACATAAATCCGGAGCAGGTACTCGGCTGTAAACAGCAGCACCGTGATAAGCTGCGAAACATAGAGAAACGCAAGCATCGGCTCACTCAGCCCTTCAAGGGTGGAAACCGAAAAAGTGATCAGCGAAAAAATAATCAGGGCCTGAATGCTCAGGTCAAAAGCCTTTCCCGCCTTGGTATCACTTTTTTCTACGATACGTCTGAGATCCATAGCTTCCGGATTTTGTTGGGGGATGACCGAAATGAAAGCTGTTTTTAAAGCAGGCGATTCCGCTTACTGTGGCAGGCCTTATTCTTCCATAATAACCAATAAAATCACGTTTTGCCCGATAAACGGGCTTTCGTTTGCAGGTTTTCCCGCCTGCTTTTCGGGCAAACCGCTTCCAGCGCTGCCGCTTATTTTGGGCCGGGATGAATGTACCGGCCTCCGCTGTAGTTATAGTGAAAACAAAAATTTACAGATATTCCCTAAACAGCAGAGCTATGAAAAGAGAAGTCGTAATTATCGGAGGCGGATTCGGCGGTATCAAAACGGCCAAGATGCTGGCCAAGGCCGATGTAAACATCACCCTGATTGATAAAACCAACCATCACCTGTTTCAGCCGCTGCTGTATCAGGTTGCTACGGCGGCGCTTTCGCCTGGCGACATTGCGGTGCCCATCCGCGGCATTTTCAGCAAACAGAAAAATGTGAAGGTGATGCTGGGTGAAGTGGTGGAGGTGCTCGAAGAGCAAAAGGTTGTACGCCTGAAAGATGACCGCCTCATCCCCTTTGATACGCTCGTGGTCGCCTGCGGTGCGAAGTACAATTATTTCGGCAACCATGCCTGGGAGAAGCACGCGCCCGGCCTCAAAACGATTTCGAACGCGCTCAACATCAGGGAGCGCATCTTGCTGTCGCTTGAAAAAGCGGATCAGATCGACAGCCCCGAAGAGCAGCAGAAGTACCTCAATTTTGTGGTGATCGGCGGCGGACCTACCGGTGTGGAGATGGCCGGGGCCATTGCCGAAATCGCGAAGCGTAACATGATGCGCGATTACACCAATTTCAGTCCCGAGCAGACGCACGTGTACCTCATCGAAGCGGGTCCGCGCATCCTGAACGGCTACGACGATTCGCTCTCGCAAAAAGCGGTGGATATGCTCGGTGAGCTCGGCGTTGAGGTGCTTCAGGGCACGGCCGTAACCCACATTGAGCAGGACAAGGTCTTTCTCGAAGACGGCGTGATCGAATCCCCCAATATCGTGTGGGCAGCCGGCGTGGTGGCCAATGAGGTGATCGGTACGCTTGATGTGGAAACCGACCGGGCCGGACGCGCCATCGTTGCGCCAGACATGAGCCTGCCGCGTCACCGGGATATTTTTGTGATTGGTGATGCCGTGCACATGAAAGATGACAAAGGCAATTTGCTTCCGGCCGTTGCGCCGGTGGCCATGCAGCAGGGCAAGTACGTGGCCAATCTGCTGAAAGATCCCGCCGCTTATGCCGCCGCAGAGCGCAAGCCGTTCCGCTACCTCGACAAGGGCAGCATGGCAACCATCGGCCGGGCGCGCGCCGTGGCGGACATCCGCGGGCTCAAGCTCAGCGGCTTTCTGGCTTGGGCGATGTGGTCGGTTATTCACATCCTTTTCCTGATCGGCTTCCGCAATCGTCTGCACGTTTTCGTGGAGTGGATGTGGCATTATTTCACCTACAAGCGCGGCGTACGCCTCATCACCGAGCGCCCCTCCGACCCGGTTGAGCCGGAAGGTGATGTTTTGGGAGATCTGCGCAAAGGCGCGTGATAACGGCGGGATGAGGCAAGGGGGCGTTTCACCCTCCTTCAATTCTCCCGGCGAAATTGCCCGGATTTAAAAATATAAAAGCCTCCGGAGATGAGAATCTTCGGAGGCTTTTGAGTGTAGTTCATTTTGGAATTGGTTTGGGTAATGCAACTTAAGCAATTCAATTTCAGACTTTAAAATGGGATTAAGGTTGGGGCTTAATCCATAACTTTACATCCTGCGTAGATTCGGGTTTTTCTTTTTTGATAGTTTCCTGAAGGTATTCCGTCAGTTTTGGGACCTTAACTTTCTTATTAAACTGAAGGCTGCCCTCATCTATTTCAGGGACCCGAAACCCGTGGATATCTGTTCTGAACAACATATGGCTGATCATTTCAAACCACGCCTTTTGAGTAAGTTTCTTATTTCCCAATTGCACGCTGTAAATGCTCCAAAGCTCCCCATCACAATCTTCTGTGATATAGATATTATTCTTAAATTTTACTATTTCGCCGCTTGTATAGGAGCCATAAAAACCGGTTGTATCATAGCTGAACAGCTTTTCTGTTACTGCATTCATGGGGCGCGGAATTGACCTAAACAGCTCGGTTAAGAATGTATATTGATGAAACTCACCAATCAAATCATCATCCATTTCAACATTGGTGTGTTTTTGAATGTCTTCATGCAATTTGTCATCAAGGAGTTTTAATGACGGATTGTACCATATTGATAATTCCTCAGTTTTTTGCTTACAGACCGTGAACCCGCTGTGAAATGCATTAATCCATTTTTCCCAGGGATATTTTTTTATTTTTTTCAATATACGCTTGTCCATGGCAGCCTCGGTTTAGGGTATGGGTTAGTTTGAATTTGGGATAAAGAAGATCAACATCTTCATTTTTGGTTTTGGTAATTATAAAAAGAGGTTTGCATTAATCAGGGGGTCTCCATCGGGGCCATGGATGGCAACCGGCGTTAGATACCTTAATTTTGCCGGCTATTTTATTTTGGATTTTTTTGGCCATGTAGATGCGGCTAACCCCATCCGCACTTTGATGCCTATCCCTTTTATGCTAATCCCGAAGGGATTACATGTTTATAGAAAATTGAT
Source organism: Cyclonatronum sp. (assembly GCF_022565315.1). Classification (NCBI taxonomy): domain Bacteria; kingdom Pseudomonadati; phylum Balneolota; class Balneolia; order Balneolales; family Cyclonatronaceae; genus Cyclonatronum; species Cyclonatronum sp. The sequence continues at coordinate 14,793 of NZ_JAIUMX010000040.1, forward strand.
CGCCCCCCCCAATATGCGACCCCGAAGGGGTCGTACGTGGTGCGGGAACATGTTTTTCTATAAACATGTGACCCCTTCGGGGTCGGGGTCATGGATGGGAATCGGGAGCCCGGGCCGCAAACATGATCCGGGCGTTTGCCTTGTGGCGGCCTTCAAATTTATCCCGGAGGGATTACTTGTTTGTTGCGCCTTCAATCACGGCTCTTTTTCAATCCATTCAAAGAGGTATTCTTTTCTGTAATCAACCTCAAACTTTTCGAGGAAACCGATGTACTCTTCTCTGAATGTTCTCCTGCGGTGATGTTCTTTTTGGTTGTGGATGTACGCTATAACATCATCAAGCGCTGAATGCGAATACGAGAATGCACCAAACGCTTTTTGCCATTCAAACTTTGCTGCGGTGAACTTTTTCTCATTCACAAAGGCATTCGATGCCTTTTTAACTTCCCGAACCAAATCAGACAAACAGCACGAAGGCTTCATGCCAATCAAAAAATGGATATGGTCGGGCATGCCGTTTATGGCAAGCATTTTCTGACCCTTGTTTTGCACAACGCCTGTAATGTACCGGAACAATTCTTCCTCCCATTTTTGGCCAATCAGGCTTTGCCTTCCCATAACTGCGAATATGATCTTAATATAGATTTTAGAAAAGGTGTTCATAACTTTTCAGGATAAGCTTAAGGACTCTTGTCTGTTTTTTTTCTACGCCTCTTCCCTGCTTCAGATAATCACTGATGCCTCATTCCGGTATCGTAATCGTTGTGTCGATCGGGGCTTCGTTCAGCGTCATGAAGCTGAAGGTATAGGTTTGGCCCGGCTGCACGGGCAGCGTGATGTCCGTTTCTAAATTTCCCATAAACGGCAATACATATCCGGTCGGTCGGATGCCCCTGAACGTTATCTCATAGGCCCTGTTTTCCAGCTTTACCTGTGGCCTGCCGAACTCCCACCCGGAGCTTGACACACCTACCAAAACATCAAAGGTAATTTCACCTTCATCCGTCTGTATATCCAGGATTTCAAGTGCGGGGAGGGGCCATGTATCTGCTTCTGCTTCCTCTTTGTTGAACAGGCAGGATGTGAGGGTGAGCAGGGCTGTGATGAATAAAATTGCTGCGGGTCGGTACGCTTTCATGAATGGCTCAGCTGTTTTATTTGACTATTGGTTGTGCCGCTTTTTTCATCCTTATAGCAAGGAATCGAAAAATAAAATACGGAACCTTTTCCGGGCTCACTTTCGGTCCGGATTCTTCCTCCGTTTTTCTCCACAAACTCCTTACAGAGAATGAGTCCAAGCCCTGTTCCACCCTCATTGTTGGTACCCGATGTAGAAACATTATTATCAAGGCGGAACAGTTTTTCCAGCCTGTCTGCCCTGATACCAACGCCGTTATCTTTAACGCCAACAATAACTTCTTCAGCTTCTCCCGTTGCTGAAATAATGATTTCCCCGCCCTCTCCGGTAAACTTGATTGCGTTTGTAATCAAATTCCTGAGTACCGTACTAATCATTGGTTTATCAGCGTAAATGATTATGTCATCATTTATATCATGTGACAGAACAATCCTTTTTTGGTTCGCTGCTACACTATAAATTTTTATGTTTTCTTTGATGAGTTTTCTCAGACTTGTTTTCTCAGGATTAAACTTCATTCTGCCTGTATGAGCGCGTGACCATTCAAGCAGGTTCTTCAGTAAATTCATGGCCTGATCAGAAGATTGTTCTATCAAACCGGCATACATACCAGCAGCCTCATAATTACCGTCTGCTATTTCACTCTTAAGTAAATTACTTAATCCGCTTACAGCGCTAAACGGACTTCTGAGATCGTGTGCAATGATTGAGAAGAATTTGTCTTTTTGAGCATTGAGATCCCGCAATTTACTTTCGCTTAGCTTTAAGGCTTCCTGTGTCTGTTTCTGGTCGGTGATGTCCTGAACAGTGCCAACCATATATGCGGGTTTGCCCGCTGCATCGGGTATCGTTACTCCCTTTGCAGAGACTTGCTTTATTTCACCCGTATCTTTGCGGATAATGCGGTGTTCAATATGATAGGGCTTTCCGCTTTTTACAGCTTCTTCAAATGCTTCAGAGATAGCAGCCCTGTCATCCGGATGGGCGATTGGCAGCAGCTCTTCGGTTGTAAGTTTGGTATCACCCACGCCATGTATTCTTCTCCAGTTATCTGATAATATCCAGCTGTCGTTTGCGATATCCCACTCCCAGCTGCCCAACTGTGCAAGCTCCTCAGCCTGAGCCATAATATCTTTCAGTTTGGCGCCCTCCTCCCTGGCCTTCCTGTTTTCACGGGTATTCTCTTCATACAATGCCCGCAAGGCATCATGTGTTTGTTTTAATTCCTGAAGCTCTTTTATCAGCTCCTTTTTTGTCTTTACCGAATCATTCATAAATAACTGCTCAGCTCTGATTTAGTAAGGTTTTCTACAATCATTTGTTAAGTGCAGTGCCCTGAGGCTTAATCTTTTCCCGCCCTGTACACCATTTAATTAAGCAACACCTATTCTTTTTCGATAATACAAAAAAAGTCGAACAACAGGAATGCTATGGCGTCCTGAAATTCAATTATGCCCTCCACCGAAACGCGATCAGCCGGTCCTCAGTCCCGAAATACCAGCTTAAAAGTCGTACCCGCATTAACCCGGCTTTCAACGGTAATCTGCCCGCCCATTTCGGCCATGTGGGTTTTTACGAGATACAGACCTATCCCCTTGCTGTCTTTATTTTTGTGGAAAGTCTGGTTCAGACCGAAAACTTTGTCTTTCTGCTTCTCACTGTCAAACCCGATACCGTTATCGGAGAACGTAAGCGTCTTTTTCCCGCCGGTGATTTCATTTTTTATGATGATGACCGGATCGCGCTTCGGATGCGCATATTTGATCGCGTTGGAAATCAGGTTCAGGAAGATGCTCTCCAGGTATTTTGGGTTAAACCTGACGGACTCAAAAGCGCTCAGATCGGTCTGAAAGCTTGTGTTGGAATCTTTAATCAGCGTTTGAATGGCCTTTTTTGTGGTTGCTATCACATCCTCTATCCGCACATCTGCGAGTTTTCGTTCCGCCGGATTTTGATTTTTGAGGTTATCCACAAAGCCGTCAAGGGTCTCTTTCAGGTTTTCAGCGGAGGTCTGCAGCATGCCGATAAATTCCCTGGTTTCTTCGTTCGTTATTTCAGAGAGATCAATCAGGCTGAAAATGGAAATCAGGTTGCTGACCGGCGCCCTCAGGTCGTGTGAGGTCGTGTAGTTGAGCTGCTTGAGGCGGCTGTTATGATTGCTCAGCTCAGCAAGCAGCTGATTGCGCTCAGCCTCGTGCTTCTTTTTATGGGTGATGTTTTTTGCAATGGCATACACCAGCTGCTGCTCCTGAACCGGAATGGAGGTCCAGGCAAACCAGAGCTCGTCGCCCTGTTTGGTGATGTAGCGGTTTTCGAAATTGGTGAGCGGCTTCCCTTCAAGGATGTTCTCCCGGTATAGTTGGGTGGCCTCCCTGTCGTCAGGATGCTGAAAAAAGCTGATCGGCTCAGACAGCAGTTCGGCCTCGGTATAGCCCAGCAGGCTGCAAACGGCAGGATTCACTCTTTTGAAATAACCGTCAAAGCCCGCAATACACAGCAAATCATGCGAAAGCTCAAAAAACGGCTCTAAGGGGTACGCCTGCTCCGTCTTCCTATCATTTTGATTATCCATATCCATAAGGTTGGGTTTGGATTACGCCCTACGTTTGGGGCGAAACAGTCATCCGGCCCTGATTGAGAATATAAGCAACGATGCCGGCTTATGTGCAGACAAGGTTTTTGCCCTGCTAAACCTCCTTGCAGGTGAGGTAGTCAAGCACCTGCACCATAAGCTCGTTTATACCCGCATAACAGGCGGCCGGGGCGGCGCGCAATTCCTGCTCGGTTTGCACATAGGTTGCCGGCAGCAGCTCGTGACGACCGTTTAGGATCATGGAGTCCGCGCATTCCGGCGTTGTTTCGAGGTGAAACTGAAGGCCGATGGTACGCGCCCCCAACTGAAATGCCTGATGCAGGCAGCCTTCGCTGTAAGCCAAATGTGCTGCTCCGGGAGGAAGACCGAAGGTTTCCCCATGCCAGTGAAAGACGTTTACTTGCTCCGGAAACCGGAAGGTGAAGGTGCCGGGTTCGTGCCTGCAGGCTTTCACCGGGAACCAGCCGATTTCTTTGTGCGTGCCCGGGTACACCCTCGCCCCGAAAGCAGCCGCAATCAGCTGCGCGCCCAAGCAGATACCGAGCACGGCTTTCCCCGACTGTACCGACTCCCTGATAAAAGCCTTCTCCGCAATCAGCCAGGGAAACTCCGCTTCATCATTCACACTCATCGGGCCGCCCAGCGCAATCAGAAGATCGAAGTCCGACTGCCGGGGCAACGAAGCCGACTCAAAAAACCGGGTTGTCGTTACCGAAGCCTTCCGGGATGCCATCCAGGATTGAATACTTCCGGGTCCCTCAAACGGGACATGCTGTAAGATGTGGACTCGCATTGGGGGTGGTTGGGGGGGGGGTAGGGATGGGTAGGTTTTTGCGAGTTATAATGGAGGGCGATGTTTCTGTTGGATTAAAAATAATACTTTATCTACTTTTCAATGAAATCAACAGCGAGGCCAAGATCTCTTCCTTCTCTACATTGCGACCATCATTTGGTACAGTTTTTTTCCCCAGCCCAATTTCTTTGCTCCCTTAAACTTTTGCTCAGTGATGAATTTTAGGTCATAGACAGCATAGTCTGCAATAGGAGCACCTCAGAAACGCCTGTATCGGCGTGCTTACAAAATTGTGCCTGCCTGGGTAGTTGGCTGTTTCAGAAATATATTTTAGATTCATCATTCACAATTCATCATTCATTTTTTTCAATCTCTTATCAAAGTCAGAAATAATTTTTTGGGTCTTATTAAACTGGTCATATTCTTTTCCTGCTTTTGAAATAGCCTGTCTGTGCGATTTTGTTCCTTTGCCTTCTAAAATTTTGAATTCGTTAAAGTTCAAAAACTTATCAACGCTGTTCGCCAAGCTTTCCATTGTAAATGTGTTTTCTCGCTCAATCAGATTCTCGATATAGTCAAAGTATCCCGTTACGGTGCGTTCCAATTGCTTGATCTCCTTTGCTTGTAGGTAGTTTTTGGCAATTGCGGTATCTGATTTTAGAATTCTCCCTTCTGGTGCGTTTTTCCAAGTCGTCAAACCCATATTTTCTTTTTTTGCATCGACATTTTTATAAATAATTTCAGCAGCTGTTTGTCCTGTAATGGCAAAATGAAATTTGTTTTGCACCATTGCATAAAAATTCTTGGTGATTTCAGCTTTTGGGTCGTAATCGATGCTGCATTCGGCAAAAATGTCTGTGATTTGCTGGTAAATTCTGCGTTCACTGGCTCTGATGGAACGAACACGCTCCAATAATTCTCTGAAATAGTCTTTGCCAAAGACCGCTTCGCCTTGTTTCAAGCGGTTGTCGTCTAACACAAAACCTTTGATCATGTATTCTTTTAAGGTTTTGGTAGCCCAAATCCTAAATTGCGTAGCTTTAGTCGAATTTACCCGGTAGCCCACAGAAATAACCGCGTCTAAGCTGTAAAACTTAGTCTTATATTTTTTGCCGTCTGCGGCAGTTGTTTCCAAAATGGAAATAACTGAATGCTCTTCTAACTCATTGCTTTTAAATATGTTAGTTAAGTGCTTGTTGATTGCGGGAACGCCAACATCAAACAATTCAGCCATCATTTTCTGGGTCAACCAAATGGTTTCATTTTGTAGCATTACATGTAGCGTTACTTCCCCACTTGGCGCCTTATACAGAATGAAATTATTTTCAGGTACTAAATCACTCATCTTTTTTTGAATTGGGATTAATGTTTTTTGATTGAGCCAATTCTTTTTTTGCCAAAAAATAAGGCTTTTTGTTTAGCACACTCAAAGAAGTTTGTATTTCAGAAAATCAAATGTGTGCTCTGATTTTCTCAAGCCTGTTTGCTCGTTTAGGTTTTCATTTTCATCAATTTGTGGCAATCCAGGTTCGTTAAAGCCGAATGCTCCGTCTGTATGCGCAAATTGCACAATCGTATTTTCATCAGGGCAAAATGGCAGATGTTTTTTTGCCGGTTTACAGTGGAGAAAACGGGTTCGCATACAGTTGCATGGCATTTCATGGCATGGTTTGTTGAGGCGCTCGCAAGCACCATCTACAACCCATCACCTACAGGTTCAGCCGCATCAGAACCCGCGGAAAACCATCAAGGACGGATTTTGTATCGGCTACCTGACGAAAGCCGGCTGACTCAAAGAGGGCCTTTGTGCCAACATACGCCATGGTCGTATTGATCACCTTGCCTGCGTTATCCAGCGGGTAGCCTTCCAGTATCGCTGCACCCTCGCCGCGTGCAAATGCTATAGCCCCCGCAAGCAGCTGATGCGAAATTCCTTTCCTGCGGTGACCGGGCTTGACCCGGATGCACCATACGCACCAAACATCGGCATCGTCTAAACGGGGAATGGTCCTGCTCCGGTCAAATGTGGTTTCGCGCCGCGGGGCTACGGCCGCCCAGCCCACAGCTTCGTCACCATCATAGGCCAGGACCCCAATGGGCCCCGCTTTCAGCATCTCCGCTACGCGCTCACCTCTCGCCGGGCCGGTGAGGGCATTGTTCTCTTTGGCAGGGAGTCTGTACGTGAGGCACCAGCAAACACTGGCGTCGGGATGCTTAGGTCCCACAACTTCCTTAACGCCCGCAAAGACGGTTGCTGGTTTTACTGTGATCATTGTGTTTCTTTTTGAGTTTAACGACCCGGCATTTCTTCTGCGGGGCGACCAAGCCCGAAGTTAAGCAACAATAGCTTACACGTCAGCAGGATACGTAGTACCGTGAAGTGCTATGCTTTGTTATACCCACAGATTTAAGTTCGAGATTTCCAATACCCAGGTTTTCGCCTTAAGCTCATGACAGCAAAAATTGTGATCTGATCTTCTTCAACTGAGTAGATGATTCCATAGGGAAAGCGAGAGACTAAAAATCTACGTTCAGCTTTCGTGATTTTAGTTCCCGATGAAGGTTGCTGCTCGATGACATCCGGCACTTTTTCTTAATCATCAATAAAACCATCCCCAAGACCAACAACTTGTTCCTCGTAGTAATCAGCTGCTTCAAAAAACTCTTTTCTGGCTTCTGAATGAAATTTAATTGTCACTTTTGAAGACGTTTCCTGGCTTCATTTAAAACATCCGAAGCAGAATGGAGGGATGCATCGCCCGATTTTAAGGACTCTTTTCTTTTTTGGACTTCATCAATCCAAGCCTGCTGGATATCCGGATCAATTTTGCCATGAATGCTTTGCAACAATTTGTCAGCCAGACGTGCTTTATCCTTTCTGTTCAGATTCAGGGCTGAATCTTCAATCTCTTTTAAATCGGTGATCATAGGAAAAGGGTTTAGTTTAGTCAAATATAATTACTAACGATGATAACCGGAAGAAATTAGATTTTCGGGAAGTGGGTATAACGGTCCTGCGTTTATGATGCGTGGCGACCAACTCTGCCGTTAAGCAAGAAACCCGAACCGGTCAGCATGAAACGCTTGTTATAAAGCAGTTTTAGGTAGTGATTTTGAAGTTTCTTATGAATTTAATAAATCAATTAATAGCATTGGTATGAATAATGAACCGAAGAATAAGATTAACGTATAAAAAAAATCTGATAATTTACCCATGCTGTTTATTATGGGTTCTTTCTTAAAATTTTTTAAATATAGATGCCTTAATGGTTTTTGCATTATCAAAATAGTGAGTGGTAACAAAGATGACCATAAAATAAGGCTAAAAATAAGGTGGCCATATAAACTATGTAATAGAACTCCATAAATAGCAAATGAAATAGAAATGTAAATGCAGTATTTGTAAAGTTTGTTTTCTCTTAACATTATGTCATCTGCCCAAAACCAAAACCAGATTCCTACACCAATAACGGAAGTATAATCGTAAAATAGTTTCAGCTCTTGCGAGATAATAAGTGTAAGATAAGTTGAAGATATTAGAGCTACAATAATCAATGAAATTATTCTAAATCTTTTCGCAGTTTTTATTGTTGACTTTTTAGATTCAGTATTTTTTAAATTTGATTTTGCAAAAGTTATAGTTTCTTTTATCTCAAATTGAAAACCCTCTGGAATCCAATAGATTTTAGTATCTGCTACCTTAGTGACATTACCATCAAAGTCTACTTTGAAGTTTATATTATCAGATGTTACCAGTAAAACGTTATCGTATTCTATGTTATAAGGAGATATGTATACCAATAAGTTTTTATCTCTCAGACATTTAATTGCTTTACCTATTGTAAATCCTTCAATCGTAATTTTATACTCAATTCCTACAGGGTATTTCAAGTAATTTATAAGCGAAAAAAAAATTTCATTATCGAGTATTTTATCTACTTGAATAATATGAAAGCCTTTTTCCTTTTTAAATATTTGAAATATCAAACCTTCCTGAACGGTGTCAGAGTATAGTTCAAGCCAATCTTTCAGTGCCTTTTTAATTTTGTTGTAAGCACCGCCTTTTATAAGGATTAAATTGTCAAATGGCATATTTATAGACTTCGATTTCTGCTTTATAACGACCGTTCTGGCATTTCTGCTGCGTGGCAACGATGCCCGAATTTAAGCAACAATGGCTTACACGTAAGCAGGATAAGTAGTACCGCGAAGCGCTATGCTTGTTATGGCACCTATGCTTTGAAATGGGCAAGTAATTTCCGAAATGAACCCCGACAACCGATTAATTTGATACGGTCTTCTTCTTAGATAAGGCACGTTTAGAGCGCCTTTTTTGCTGCTTTTCCTTTTGCTCACGAAAAAACGTTCTCAATAGTTCTTTTTCTGAATCTGTAAGTGCTTCTCCACCTATCAGATCAACATTTAATTCGGGTTTACGTTTTGTTTTACTCATTGTGAAAATACCTTTTAATTAGTTTAGTGGCGGCAATTGAATCAATAACCATTAAACGTGAACCTATTAGCTCAGCTTGTAATGTTTTAATGTAATGGTCAATTAACTGAGTCTTCGAGATAAACGCAACATTTCCTTCATGTCCTCTTTGAAATGAAACTTTACAAGCAAATGCGACTAAGTTAGCAGCAACACCAACGTACATTTTTGAAGAACCTTTATTAAATGGAGCGTTTTCGAGTAAGTGCATGAAAACATGATCTTCTTTTACTTCCAAACTGATTAGACCCTGAATGACTTTAGGGTTATTGACTATTGTCAACTTATAGATTTCTCGCTCTTTTAATTCAAATTCGGATTGCCAGTTGAATTGCCAATTCGTTTTTGTGCTAATACCTTTCAAGTCAGATTTATTGATGAGCGAAATCTCAGTTGGGAAACTATCTCCGGTAACGACATTTTCTATAGAACGCGTCAGTTTGTCTATTAAAAAATCGAGTTCATTATAATCCACATAATAAGTTACGAAAAAGTAAAGTGAAGTCGTATTAAATGAACCAAAATCAAACCTAAACAAAGTGATGTTATTTTTTGGGGGAAGTGCCATAACGCCCCTGCGTTTGTGCTGCGGGGCGACCAAGCCTGAATTTAAACAAAAAATGCAATCCCGTCAGCACGAAACGCTTGTTAAGTGCCTGGTTTATGTATTTGATTCAGTTTCCGAATCCCCATTTTCATTGGATTCCTCAATGTATTCCTCTGGTAATGGCGTTTGATTTGCTATACAGCATAGGTGTAAAGTAAGCCACCAAAGGTAAATAACCGGGTAACTATAAAAATTGCCATCACTAACCAAACCGTGCATAATCTCATTCCGAAGATTTGCTCCTAAAGGTTCTACAAGGAGGTTTTGAAGTTCAAATATTATATCTTCACCAAATATTTTCTCCAAATGAGGTTGGTAATCATAGAGTGTAACATTTAAACTCTGCTCATTTTGTCTACGATTTGAACTATCCAATCCTGTTGTAATGACACCCATTCGCTGAAGTATAACTCGAAGAGAATTCTCGATTTGTGGTATTAATAAGTGGGCTGAAATGATGAACTCACCTTTAAAACCGGCAAGTAATCCATGTGCAAATTGAAGTTTTCTATTATTCGGAATGAAAGCATTGTGCGAAAAAAGTGGTTCAAGGTCTCGTATGTCAATGTTAGGATGATCAGCCAATACTTGTTGACGAGCAGGATTAATTAAACCGACAGTAGCTAACATATGGTAACGGGTCGCATCGTCGTGCATCATTGAAACTATAGCCCCTTCGTAGTCATCAAACCCATTTGGTTTAGTACCAACAACCCTTCCCAATGCATTCACCCTCTCACTACTCATCATAAAAGTTAAAGGATTTAACTCAGCTGACTTCTCTGCGCCTTTCCTAAGTTCCGAAACTTTAATTGGATGATCTAAGAAAGCCAATGAATATAAACTTTCTATTAACTCCTTTCCTTCTACAGCCTTTTTGGCTTTTTCAGGATAATCCTTTAAATCAAATGGAGTAGAAATAGTACCCATTTCTTGGAGTGCCTTTTCTTGATGAAGCAATAATTGTTTGTGTAACTCCTCTCTTCTTTCATCGGTATCTGGGATAGACCTGTAAGCTTCAAATGCGCTTCGAATAAAGCTTGATTTGACCATCTCAGACTCGGAACTATCAGCAAGTTTCACATATGATTCTGCCTCAGAAATAAGTGCAGTTGTTGCAGCTTCTGAATCTCCATGCTTTTGAAATGCTTTTGCAGCTCTCTCCCAAAACATTCTTGAAACATCGAACTTCTTTTCATTTTCAAGAAATTCAGCCAATTTTTTTGACGCTTCAGCCCAATCTAGCATTGACCCAAAATCACGATCAATTAAAATATCAATTAAGCCGAGTGTTCTAATTACAATATTATTACTAACTCTTTTGCGAACTATCTCACAGATTACATTTAATATTTCATCAGTTTTTCCTGTTTTCTTTCCGCCAAGTAGCGAAGCAAGCTCCACTGCCCTAAGTGCTCTATTAGGAACATATATATGTTCACCCGCTTCCTCTAATTTCTGTATAGATGATAAATAATGATCTACAGCTCGATGAGCGGCTTTATGGTTTTTTGAAGCAACCCAAATAACATCAGAAATACGTGCATTAAAGTCAGAATCATTAATTTTATTTTCGATTTCAGCTAAAACCTCAATCTCATTCTGTGATAAATCTGAAGGAATTGGGGATCTACCCTCAGGGCTTGAATAAAATGGTACAAAAGGCCCCTCAGAATGATTTGGTCTTAAAGCGAATGTACAGATTGCACTTAATAAACTTGCAATACTCGCTTTGTTATCGTCTTTATCTTTCTGTTCATTCATGATGTTTTCAAAAACAGAACGATAAGATTCAACTGTAACTTTGGGACTCTCTTCTAATTTGGATTTAAAATCGAACCCATCTAAATCTTCAACAGTGATTTTTAATTTTAAAATTGGCATGATTTATTAGTCTACCATGAAGGCACTTAACGACCCTGCGTTTGTGCTGCGGGGCGACCAAGCCTGAAGTTAAGCAAAAAATGCAAACCCGTCAGCACGAAACGCTTGTTAGTTGCTGGGAGGTGAAAATGTATAAGCATATCCAGGATTATGCCAATATATTTCAATCTGTCTTTTTCTTCCTGGCGATATTGGGAAATCGATATTTACGACTGGATTATCATTCCCAAAATCAACGCGCATTTTTTCTTTTTTGATGAAAAAATGATGAAAAAAGAGAGTAGACTTTAGAAAATAATTCTCCCATTCATATTCATTGATCCGACTTAAGTTATGATATTTTCCATCGTAGTTACCAAGAATTATAGTATCGCCATTAGGCATGAATGTAAACTGTGAGTGTGCAAAAGCATTTCTTATTTGACCATTGTAGATAGAATTGATTAGGTCGCCAGCCTCTAAACCGTGATTAATGAAAACATCTCTTATTTCGGTTCTGATTAAATTTCCCTTGTTGTAATCTGGTATGGTCAAATCCCAGTTATAAGAGTTCCTATCGAGTAATCTTGCTATTTGTTTTAGATCACGTAAGTGTAATTTGTTCTCCCATAGATGACAATAAATCATTAATTCAAGAAATAATGAAAATCTCTTAAATTTGCTCAAATCATCAATTTCTCCGCCAGCTTCTAAATTCTTATGACGTTCGATGCCAGCCCCTTTTAAATATTGAATGTAAAATTCCCTGCGATATCTATCGTCATGATATTCTTCCCCAGGACCTATGACATATTCCGATTTATCAGGAATTTTAAATCTACTTTTGTGACCATTTTCTAGAAAAAGTACCAAATCAGACTTTGAGCGAACTTTTTCCTCTAGTACTGAAAAAAGGTTATCAACAACTCGTTTGATCTCTGTTTCAACTGAATGAATTCTACTTTCATCAATCATGATTCTGGATTTTTCAAAAATTTATTGAACTCAATTTTTGAATTGAAATGCTTGATGTATGTGTTACTCGCTGGGTGATAGAGTTTTAAATATTTTGTTAAACCGAATCTTTCAGCATCATTTGAATTTTCATCATAAGGAGACGTTATAAATGTGAACCCATTCTTTGATTTATATAACTCACAATGATCAAATAATTTACTTCCTACTTTTGGACGTTCACTGCAAATAAAACTGATAAGCTCATACTCTTCTGAAAATCTATTCCGATTTGATACTATTTCTTTTTCTGGAGGATCTTTATCAACCTGAAAAGATCCCCAATAGGAGTTTTTAAACAATTTAGGATATTTAGTCAAATCACTATATCTATTCATTTTGTTTGTTCATGTTTTGGTTAATGGTTAGCAACTAACGGCCTGGCAAATAAGCGGCGCGTCTAAGTTCTTGAATATAAGCAACTAAACACAAACGCGTCCGCTTGATTTGCTTTGTTAGGCAACTCGGCTAAGAGATTTTTTTCTTTTCAACTTCCACAATTTCTAACTGAGCACTGATTTGGTTATAGTAATCAGGTAATGGTTCAACTTCATTTAATATTTCGATGCCTTGTGCATATAATATCATTCCACCTTCACTCTCTTTATTTTTGACTAAAGTACTTTTTAGATCTTTGTAAAAATTCCGAGTCTTGTTTTTTTCAGATTTGAGCTTTCTATTTGCCATTTCATAAAAAGTTGATGCAGAATTAGGGAATAAGGTTCTTTTCAGAAATCCTTCTTTTTTATGCTCTTCCTCAACTGCCAAAAGCAAGTGTTTAAAATAATTGTTTGAGATTGAAACCACTTGGTCATAAAGTTCTAGGAATGTATTTCTGAATGTCGATGCCAAATTTTGAAGTTCTTTTATTGCAGAACGAACATGTCTTCCTTTAAACCAACCACTTATGCCTTTTCCTGTGAATACACCAATAATAGTTCCGATTAAAGTCGTTGCAGCAGGAATTATAATAGCTGAGGCACCTCCCGTAACTGGTGCTAATGCTAAACCAGCATATAAACCAGCTTGACCGCCTGCCCAACCACCAGCGCCAACACCAACTGTATCGATTACAGTATGTTCTGTTGCAGTTTTTAAATCAACTTTTCCATCATAAGCTCTCTTACCGTTACGAACTGTGTTAATAGCAAGCGTGATAATTGGTATACCATCAATTAAATCTCCCATATCTCCAACACCTTCAAATGTATTGGCAGTATCATGGAATGCTTTCTGTGAAGATAAATCTGGATCAATTTTTACGCGAGGATGATCCCCAAAAGCTTGTGCCATTTCCTTATTGGTAATGACATCAATATCTGGGTGTTTATCTAAATGTTGCTGAATATAGCTCGGATTATCGGTTACTTTTACGTTGTATGCCTTTCCATCGATAGTGACATCAAGTCCTTCTGTTGTTGCAGATTCAGGGACATTAATTTGAAAACCTTGTTCAGTTAGATTTCCGAAAGCAGTTTGCTCCCCTGTAAAACCTTTATATTTATGAATCATCTGTCGCCATGCTGCTTCACCTGCTTCCGATTTAATTATCTCGCCCTTCAAAAAACTCATTAAATCACCAAGACTTTCGAAGTTTTGAGCATGGTGTAAATGATTGATTCCACTCAGAGTTTCAGGGCTAATTTTCAATGAATTATACAAGACATCAAATGTCGATACACCAGTAACTATTGCTCCATCTATACCTAGTTCTTTTGCAGCTCTCTTTTTATAGGATTCATCGACATTTAAAGATTTGTTTAGAAATGAATATTGGCGATGTCTATGAATAAGTGATGCACTGCCAAGCCCTGCAAATAAAACCCCGATTATTATTAAAGTGGTAAGCATGGTTAGATTTTAAATTAGTTGCCTAACATGTTATTAAACAACCCCAAGACACCCTCCCAAGTCGTATAAGTAAACAATAACCAACTTGAGCGACTTCCGGGTGGTCATTAAGTACCTCAGCAGCGGCTTAATGCGTCAGAAGTCTGAAGTTGTATAAGGAACTACTTATACGACTTCAGCAGGATCTCAATGCCTTGTGTTTACGCCAGTTTCTGACACGCATCAGAGATGAAATTCTACATCCCATTCACACTTCCTCTCACAGCTTCGCTGCCGTCAGTCACAAAACCGGCGTTTTGGGGTGCTTTGGTAAAAAAATAATGTATTGAAACCCCGCTCTATTTCAAATTAAGAATGTGGC
>NZ_JAIUMX010000041.1:0-29043 GCF_022565315.1 Cyclonatronum sp.
ACGTACCGATTCAGCAGGTTGGCATTTCGAACTTCAAACTACCATTAAAATTTCCGACAAGAGAGGGTGATATTCTCACCCTGGAAGTTTCCGTTGACGGATATGTCGGGCTTGATGCCGGAAAGAAAGGTATCAACATGAGCCGTATCATGCGCTCGTTTTATAAATTTAAGGATGAAGTCTTTCATCCTGAAGTACTTGAGTACGTACTCAAAATGTACAAAAACGACCTTGATGCTCGTGAGAGCTACATCAAGCTCAGTTTTAACTTTCCGATGCTTAAGGAAAGCCTGCGTTCAGACCTTTCCGGGTATCAATATTACGCAGTCTCCCTCGAAGCAAGCATGGATGCGAAGGATAATATAACACATTTCATGCACCTCGATTTCGTGTACAGCAGCGCTTGCCCGTGTTCCTACGAACTTGCAGAGCATGCGCGCGAAACCCGTGAAGTGGCGGCCATCCCGCACAGTCAGCGTTCTGAAGCATACCTGACGGTACAGTTGAGAGATCAGCTGAGCATTGAGGAGATGGTTGAACTCTGCCGCGAAGCCCTTCAGACCGAAACACAGGTTATGGTGAAACGTGAAGACGAACAGGCTTTCGCCGAACTGAATGGTGCCTATCAGAAGTTCGTGGAAGACGCTGCGAGACTGATGTTCGATAAGCTCGATCCGCATCCCGCCATCTCTGATTTTGTGGTGCGCTGCGTACACATGGAAAGCCTGCACAGTCACGACGCGGTAAGCCGTATCTGCAAGGGAATTCCCTGCGGCCTCCGCTAAGAATCTTCATTCATACATCCCATATAGAAAGCCATGATCCCTGATAAGGACATGGCTTTTTTTATGGGAAATGTTTTGTTAACATGCATTTCATTTCATGAAACCATACTGATTATTTTCCTATGAAATCACAAGAAACACAGCAGTTTCCGGCAGAAGAAATCACGTTTGAACGCCTCCGAAAATCCAACACAATACGTCAGCAGGAGTGGGACCCGGGCGATCAGATCAGCCTGAGTTACCGCGGGAATGAGCTCGCCGGGGAGGTGGGGGAAGCCTGCAACATCATCAAAAAGCTGGAGCGGGAGCGGCTTGGCATTCGTGGCAGCAGAGCAGAAAAAGCAGATCTCGCACAGGAGCTCGCCGATATCATTATCTGTGCGGACCTGATTGCGATGCACGAAGGCATTGACCTGGCAAAGGCAGTGGCCGAAAAATTTAACGCAACCTCAGAGAAATACGGTCTCGAATCCCGCTTCTGATTTTTTTTCACGCAAGAGGGAGGAGAGTTTTCACGCAAAGGGGGGAAAGGCGCAAAGGGTTTATGATTTGTTTGGGCAAAGAATTGTATGAGATTTCTTGCCCTGAGCAAGCATAAAGCTAAACTCAAAGATTATTGACAATGCGATGAATTCCTTCTTTAATCAGGCTTTCATTAAAATTAATGAGTAGCCCCAATTTCAGGCCGGTGAGTTTCAGATAGGTTGAAACCTGCTTTTTGTGAACTCCGAGTATTTTTTGAACCGATTTAATTTCGATCAGCACTTTGTTTTCAACAATCAAATCAGCTCTGAAGACATGATCAATTTCAAGGCCTTTCCAGATGACAGAGACTGGCTGTTGTCGGCTAACCTGCTGGGCTAATTAAGATTTGAAGTGCACGAATCGGGAGGAAAGAAAAACCTGTGGGGGTACCCCCACAGGTTTTTGCGAAGTTTAGTAGCTTTCGGCTTTCCTCCTCCTCAAGATTTGAGCCTATGACCACTTATAAACACCTCGACTTATCCCAAATGCATACTATCTGCTGACGATATAGCCCTGCCCAATAATCAAGAAATAAGCCCATCTAAAAAGCATAAAATTTGATCCCAAAAATCTGAGTTTCTTAGTGTCACTAAACCCAGTTAATCGCAGAAAAAAATAGAGGATTTAAGGATTCATATACCAAAGCTAACTGCAATCTTATTTCATGTGAAATACGAACGTAATGATTTCTTACAAACTAAATAACGGTCAAGGGCACGTTCCCCAAACGGGCGTATTTTCGGGAGTAAGCGGCGCGTTTTTTGAAAAATCTAAGGGCTCCTGAGTGAATGATTCCACACACCACTCATTAATAGGCTGATTAAAAGGAGTATCAGCAAACATACCAGACATATTTGTTGCAGAACTTACGTCCCAGCTATCGAGTGGGTGATTAAATGGGGTGTTTATAAACATCGCGGACATATGCCTCGCTGAACTCACATCCCATGTCTCGAGCGGCTGATTAAACGGGGAATAAGCAAACATATTTGACATGTATATGGCTGAGCTTACGTCCCACTGATCAAGCGGCTGATTAAATGCGGATTCTTCCACACCCTCAGTATTAGAGAAACCTGCAAACATTTCATACATGTGGGTAACAGAGCTAACATCCCAGCTGTTGAGCGGTTGATTAAATGGCGATAATTTAAACATTGAGGCCGTTGATGTAACAGAACTTACGTCCCATTTATCAATCGGCTGATTAAATGAAGATCTCCAGAACATACGACTCATATTGGTAACCGAGCCTACATCCCAGTTTTCAATAGGTTGGTTAAACCGAGACTGAGCAAACATAGCTCTCATGCTGGTAACGGAACTGACATCCCAGTTATCAATCGGCTCGTTAAAATCGGTTCCGGCAAACAGAGCTGCCATATCGTTTATATTGCTGACGCAAACTTTCGATAAATTGGCTCCTTCCTCAATTCTTTGTTCCAATAAGGCTCTGTCGACAGCCTCGTATTCAATGCCATCTACGATGCCGGTTTCACCGATATTAACACCCGGGCATTTAATGGTAACTCCATTTTCGTTCAAAAAAAAACCATCTGTATTGGGTTCGGTTCCGCAGGATAAAAGAAATAGTCCGGCTGAAAAGATGATATACATAGTTTTCATTACTAAGATAAATTTAGTCAGTTCAGTAGGATAGTTTAAATATTTGCAGAGACAGATTTAATGCCTCTTGACTTCCCCTGTATAAGCCTTCAGAAAATGAGATTATGAAGGCTTAACGAGTAAATGAGAGTATAAACTACAGTTTTGAGTACTAAGTTCTCATTTGTGAGAAGGTTGCATTTATTTTAAGACTAATAATTCTTGTGAAATAATAGATGTTTCAATAAACATAATTACCTTACAACTCCTCCAAAGCTGCCCTCAGCTTCTCCAGATTTGCTTCCGCATCGGCTTGTTTAGCCCGCTCTTTTGCGACTACGGCTTCGGGTGCGTTGTTCACGAACTTTTCGTTTGATAGTTTTCCGCTTACGGATTTGAGGAAGCCCTCAGTACGCTGAATTTCTTTTTGGATACGCTCGCGTTCCTTGTCCACATCAATATGGTCGGCCATGGGGATGATGAGCTCGGTACCTTTCACCAGGGCGCTGGCTGACTGCGATGGTTTCTCAAAGGCAGTGCCTATCTCCAGGCTTTTGGTTTTCTGAAGCCTCAGGATGAGGCCCTGAACAGACTTAAGTTGTGTTGCGGTTTCTTCATCGGGTACGCGCAGCATCACTTCCAGCTCAAGATTAGGAGAGAGCCCGGATTCGGCGCGGATATTCCGCATGGCCGAAACAAGCTCCTGAACCATCACAAAGCGGGATTCAATATCGTCGTTAATCAGGCTTTTGTCAGCTTCCGGCCATGCCGAAACGATCAGCGCCTCGCCGGTACTACGTTTCTGAATACGCTGCCAGATTTCTTCAGAAATAAACGGAGTGAAGGGGTGAAGCAGCTTCATCAGCGCTTCGAAAAGGCCAAGGGCTCTTTCCAGGCGCGCCTTTTCGATTTTGGAGCCCGGGGTTTCGGGCTTAATCAGCTCGATGTACCAGTCACAGAAATCATCCCAAACCAGCGAGTAGATTTTCTGAAGGGCTTCATTCAGACGGAATTGCTCAAAACTTTCATCCATCTCCGAAATGGTGCGGTTCAGGCGGGAAAGCATCCACTGATCGGGCAGAAATCCGGCATCAAGCGCCAGGCTTGGGGTGTAAGTTTCACCCTCCTCCATATTCATGGAGAGGAAGCGGAAGGCGTTCCAGATTTTGTTGGAGAAATTGCGACCCTGCTCACAGAGGGCTTCATCAAACATGAGGTCATTCCCGGCCGGCGCTGAAAACAACATACCTACGCGGGTACCGTCGGCACCGAATTTATTAATGAGTTCGATGGGATCAGGAGAATTACCCAGTGACTTGGACATCTTGCGGCGCTGCTTGTCGCGTACAATGCCGTGATAGTACACATTGCTGAACGGCTTCTCGCCACGGAACTCGTAACCGGCCATAATCATCCGCGCTACCCAGAAAAACATGATTTCAGGCGCGGTAACCAGATCTTTGGTGGGGTAGTAATAGTTGATTTCCTCCCCGTCCGGATTTTTGAATCCGTCGAATACGGAAATCGACCACAGCCAGGAAGAGAACCAGGTGTCGAGTACATCTTCATCCTGTTTTAGGGTGATGGCATCCTTGCCTGATTTGGCCTTTGCTTTAGCCAGCGCTTCTTCCTCGGTTTTGGCAATCACATAATCGTTTTCACCGCTGCCGTAATACCATGCCGGAATCTGATGTCCCCACCACAGCTGTCGCGATATGCACCAGTCGTGCACGTTTTCCATCCAGTTGCGATAGCTGTTTTTGAACTTCTCCGGGAAAAACCGGATCGTGTCGTTCATCACGTTGTCGAGGGCGGGTTTTGCGGTCTCTTCCATTTTGAGGAACCATTGCAGCGACAGCTTCGGCTCGATTACGGCATCGGTACGCTCCGAATACCCGACTTTATTTTTGATGTCTTCAACCTTCACCAGTAAACCGGCTTCTTCCAGATCGCTTATGATGAGCTTGCGGGCTTTGAAGCGGTCTTCCCCGATATAAAACTGTGCGGTGTCGCTCAGGGTAGCGTCATCATTCAGCATGTCAATAACCTCAAGCCCGTGTTTGATGCCGAGCTCGTTGTCGTTTACGTCGTGGGCGGGTGTCACCTTCAGGCAGCCCGTGCCAAACTCCATCTCCACGTATTCATCGGCAATAACCGGCACTTCGCGGTTCACCATCGGAATGATGACTTTCTTACCGACGAGATGCGTGTATCGATCGTCATTCGGGTTCACACAAACCGCAGTATCGGCCAGAATGGTCTCAGGCCGGGTCGTGGCGATGGTCACAAACGCATCAGCGTCCTTCACCTGATACTTTACGTAATAAAGCTTTGAGCTAACCTCTTTGTGAATCACTTCCTCATCGGAGAGGGCAGTTTTGGCCACAGGATCCCAGTTTACCATGCGCAGGCCGCGGTAAATCTGACCTTTTTCATAAAAATGGATGAAGCAGTCGATTACCGCATCATATAAATCTGCTTCAAGAGTGAAGCGGGTACGCTGCCAGTCGCAGGAGGCACCAAGCTTGCGAAGCTGTTTCAGGATGGTATCTCCGTACTCGTTGGTCCAGTCCCAGGCGTGCCTCATGAATTCATCGCGGCTCAGATCACTTTTTTTGATTCCCTTTTCGCGCAGCCGTGCCACTACCTTGGCTTCAGTTGCAATAGAAGCGTGATCGGTGCCGGGCACCCAGCAGGCGTTTTTGCCCATCATGCGGGCCCGGCGTATGATGACATCCTGAATCGTATTGTTGAGCATGTGCCCCATGTGCAGCACCCCGGTTACGTTGGGTGGCGGAATTACGATGGCGTACGGCTCGCGCTCATCGGGCACGGAGCGGAAGAAACCGTTCTTTTCCCAAAAAGGGTACCATTTGGCTTCAGCTTCGGAAGGGGAGAAGATTTTGGGGATTTCAGAAGTGCTCATAAAATTCAGGCTGTTCAGGAATTGCCCTGAGTGCAGGGCGTGAGGTTAAATTTGAAAATTCGGGGAAAGTGACAACTGACAGGGTGACAAAAAAAGACGCTGCAGCGCCTGAGTGACGAAAAATGAGTCGTCGTCCGGGCAATGCAGCGTCAGAAAATGTCACTGATGATCAGAACTTGCGTTTCATAAGCACGCCAAAGTGCCCGTCGCAGTTATGGATATGCGGGAAGGTTTGATAGGATTTGAGGTCTTCGCTGAGCACTTCCTCAGGGAGGTAGTCGTCCAGCTCTTCAAGCTCGAAATTGGGGTACGTTTCGAGGAATTTCTCAATCTGCATCATATTTTCTTCCGGCTCGAGAGAGCAGGTTGAGTAAACAAGGCGGCCGTTTTTGGCAACCATATTGGCCGCAGCATCGAGGAGCTCTTCCTGAAGGGCAACAGCTTTTTCGAGCTCTTCAGGGGTTCGGCGCCAGCGTAGGTCGGCCCGCTTGGAAAGTACGCCGGTACCGGTACAAGGGGCATCGAGCAGAACGGCATCGGCCAGTTTGAAGCGCGCCTCGGTAGCATCAGCCCGCTGGATTTTCACAATTTTAGCGCCGCCGCGTTCAGCATTTTCGGCAATACGCTGAATGCGGTCGGGGTTGATATCAACGGCGAGCAGCGTACCCTCGTTTTCCATTAGTTCGGCGAGCAGCAGCGTTTTGGTGCCCGGAGCGGCACACAGGTCGATAACGGACTCTCCTGCTACAGGGTCGAGAATAGTTGGGGCAAAACCAGCGGCGATATCCTGAACATAGCACAGCCCTTTTTCGAACCATCCTCTTGAGCGAACTTCCGCAAGGGTTGTTACACGAAAATAGCCGGGCAGCCACTCGCTTTCCTCGAACTCGATACCGGCACGCTCGAGACGCAGCCGGAAGGTGTCGGGTGAAGTTTTCAGACAGTTGGCACGCAGGTAATAAGCGGGGCGCTGATTATTTGCTGTCATCAGTTGAAAAGCTTCCCTTTCGCCAAACCGATCTGACCAGCGTTTAACCAGCCATTCGGGGTGTGAGAAAGTGGTTGCGACCAGTTCAGTGCGGTCGTGCATATCAGGCGTAGGCAGCTCTTTGATTTCCCGCTGAATTTTTCTGAGGATAGCGTTTGCAAGATCACCGGAACGGGGGCTTATTTTAGTTTTGGCAATCTCGACGTTTTCATTAATAGCCGCATAGTCGGGGGTCGAATCCATGAACATCAGGTCATAAATGCCCATCCGGAGGATGTTTTTAAAAAACTCATCCATGGTTTCCAGCTCAACTGAGCTGTAGCGGGAGATAAGGAAATCCAGATAGGATTTGCGTCTAAGGATCCCCTGTACATATTCATTTGCCTGCTGACGTTCCTGTCGGTCAAGCTTATTGAGCAGATCCAATTCGAGGTAATTGGTATTTTCAAACTTCTCAAGTGTTCGGATGCTTGCTAATCGTGATTGGCTTACGTTTTCCAAAATCGAAAAATCGGTTACAGGGTTAGGGTTTGATAACTTAACAATATAATGGATTTTTGGCTCAAATGATGTATCAAAAGACCGCCAGGGCTGCTTTTAAAGTTGCGATTAGATGCTATTTGGGGTATCTTTGAACCTTGTATTTATTTTTACTTAAAGCAAGGTGTACATATCTGCACCAACATTATTTTATTAACTGAAATTATTTCCAAAGCTCTTTTCTCATGAATAAAGGATCCGTCGCTCAGGTTATTGGTCCGGTTGTCGACTGCGACTTCCCGGATGGTCATCTTCCTCAAATTCTGAATGCGCTGCATATTGATATGGAAGATGGACGCAGGCTCGTTCTTGAGGTAGCACAGCACCTTGGCGAAAACCGAGTAAGAACGATTGCAATGGACTCTACCGATGGCCTGGTCCGTAATATGGAAGTTTCCGATCAGGGCGGCCCGATTTCAATGCCTGTAGGTGAAGATATTCGCGGAAGACTTTTTAATATTGTTGGGGAAGCCATCGACGGCATCGGGAATCCTAAGGGGGATCGCCGCTCACCAATCCACAAACCCGCTCCGGATTTCACTGAACTTTCGTCAAGCACTGAAATGCTTGAAACAGGAATTAAAGTAGTTGACCTGCTTTGCCCCTATGCCAAAGGCGGTAAGATCGGCCTGTTCGGTGGTGCCGGCGTAGGTAAAACGGTTCTTATTCAGGAGCTAATCAACAATATCGCTAAGCAACACGGTGGTCTTTCCGTTTTTGCCGGAGTTGGTGAGCGTACCCGTGAAGGAAATGACCTTTTGCGCGAATTCATCGAATCAGGCGTAATCAACTATGGTGAAGCATTCAAGGAAGGCATGGAAAAAGGAGAATGGGATCTCACAAAAGTAGATCACAAAGCCCTCAAGGCATCTCAGGCCACACTCGTATTTGGTCAGATGAACGAGCCTCCGGGAGCCCGTGCACGTGTTGCACTTTCCGGCCTTACCATCGCTGAATATTTCCGTGATGAAGTAAGCCGCGATATTCTTCTTTTCGTTGATAACATTTTCCGGTTCACACAGGCGGGATCTGAAGTATCTGCGCTTCTTGGCCGGATGCCTTCAGCAGTAGGTTATCAGCCAACGCTCGCATCAGAAATGGGAGCCCTTCAGGAGCGGATTACATCAACGACAGCAGGATCTATTACATCTGTGCAGGCCATCTATGTACCTGCTGATGACCTTACTGACCCTGCCCCTGCAACTACATTTTCTCACCTCGACGCAACTACGGTACTTTCCCGTCAGATTGCTTCCCTTGGTATTTATCCGGCGGTTGATCCCCTTGATTCGACCTCACGTATTCTCGACCCGCTTGTAATTGGTAAGGATCATTATGAATGTGCTGAAAATGTGAAGATGCTGCTTCAGCGCTACAAAGACCTTCAGGATATCATTGCCATTCTTGGTATGGATGAACTTTCAGATGAAGATAAGCTCATCGTAGGCCGCGCCCGCCGTGTGCAGCGTTTCCTGAGTCAGCCGTTCTTTGTAGCACAGCAGTTTACCGGTCTTGACGGTAAGTATGTGAAGATTGAAGACACCATCAAAGGCTTCAACATGATTCTTGACGGTGAGCTTGATAACCTGCCGGAAGGTGCTTTCTACCTTGTTGGTACGATTGAAGAGGCTATGGCCAAAGGCGAAAAACTCCTCGCTGAAGCTTAAACAAACAAGCCTTTGCGACTGCATTCGGATTTTGAAAAACCGGGCCGGGCAATATGCCCTAACCCGGTTTAATCCGGAAACTGTTACGGGAACCTTTTAATCTGCTACCGTCCTATTTCTATGATTCGTACTAATATAATCACACCTTACGGCCCTGTTTACGAAGGGCTTGCAACCGGTGTTAACCTACCCGGTACCGAAGGCGCATTTGAAGTAAAATTCAATCACGCCAGCCTGATGTCTATGCTTGAGATCGGAAAAGTTATTGTTCGTGAAAAAAGCGGGAAGGAGGAAACATTTTCAGTAAATGGCGGCTTCGTTGAAGTTTTTGATAACCGGGTAACTGTTCTCGCTGAGTCAGCTGAAAATGTGCGTGATATCGATCTTGATCGCGCGCGGCAGGCACGTGAAAAAGCAGCAGCGAAAATTCGTGAAGATAAAGAGCAAAAAGCCGCTCAGGAAGATGTTCTTAAAGCTGAACTTGCACTTAAACGGGCAATTAACCGAATTAAATTATATGAGCTGAAACGGTAATTCGATTCACTCAGATCATAAAAAAGCACCGTGCTCACATAGTAGGCAACGGTGCTTTTTTTTGGATAAAATTTTTGGAGGCTGTTGTAAGCTCAGCTGTCACAAACGAAAAGACTTACTTTTTTTGGTACCGCTTGATAATGAAATCACCCTTATCCTCTGATTCAATAAGGTTCCAAATAATTCCGATCTTGTGGCGGTACTCAGGGAAAAAAGTATCACCTTCATAAGCTGATTTAATTTCTGATATAATCATCTCGTTGCTGAAATTAAAAGCTTGTTCGTATAATACGGCACCGCCGGCAATATATACGAGATCGTAGTCGGTTGAATGAAAATATGAAAGAGCTTCATCCAGCGATTTGAAAAAAACGACGCCTTCTGCTTTCAGGTCTTTAGTGCTTAAAACATAGCAAGGACGGCCTGGCAGGGGTTTCCCACCTATTTCTTCGAAGGTCCGGCGACCCATGAGAAGTGGTTTTCCGAGCGTAGTTTGCTTAAAATGTTTGAGATCGGCCGGGTAATGCCAGGGCATGCTGCCATTTTCACCGATTACAAGGTTCGGATCATGTGCTGCTATGATGACAAATTTAGGCATTTTACAAGAGTGCAAAAAATGGTTCAGGAAAAGAGAATCAAACAGCGACTTCAAACCTGATGGAAGGGTGATGCTGATAATTGTTAAGGGTAAAGTCTTCGAGCGTCAGCTCATCCAGCGGTTTGTCGGCAATAGTGAGTGAAGGCAGGGGATAAGCTTCCCGCTGTAACTGTTCTTTAAGGCCGTCAATATGATTTTCGTAAATGTGCGCATCAACAATGGTGTGTGCGAAAATACCCGGTTTCAGGCCTGTTTGCTGAGCGATTATCATTGTGAGGGCTGCATAGCAGGCAAGGTTGAAAGGGATGCCGAGTGCAATATCCCCTGATCGTTGCGTAAGGTGGCAGTTCAGCCTGCCGTCAGTTACATTAAAAATAGCCATCAGGTGGCAGGGTGGCAGTGCCATCTGATCAAGTAAACCCGGATGCCAGGCGCTAACTACAAGCCGTCTGCTCATGGGGTTTTCCTTGATTTGATCAATTACATATTGTATCTGATCGAACTCCTTTCGTGAGGGCATATCGTTGGTGAATGCGCCGCCAACCCCTTCAAAATCGACTTGCTCGTAGCAGGTAAACGGGAACCGACGCCACAAAACGGGATAAATAGGGCCTACATTACCCTCTTCATCAGCCCAGGCGTCCCAAATATGACAGTCGTTTTCATCGCGCAGCCAGCGGATGTGGCTTTCACCTCGCAGGTACCAGAGCAGCTCCAACATAATGGAGCGAAACATCATTTTCTTGGTTGTTATGAGGGGGAAACCGTCAGCCAAATCAACCCGATACGTTTCTGAAAAACTGCTGATTGCATCAGTACCGGTACGGTTAGGTTTCTTAATTCCAAATTTAAGTACACGTTCAATAAGCTGATGATAGGCGTCCATAAGACCGGGTAGTGTTTTTGCGGGAGAAAGTTATAGTAG
Organism: Cyclonatronum sp.; assembly: GCF_022565315.1. Taxonomy (NCBI): domain Bacteria; kingdom Pseudomonadati; phylum Balneolota; class Balneolia; order Balneolales; family Cyclonatronaceae; genus Cyclonatronum; species Cyclonatronum sp. Next base: position 11,094 of record NZ_JAIUMX010000041.1, read on the forward strand.
ATTCAGACTTAGGAAGAAGCTTTTCCCCAAACCTGTAAAATACAGGTTTGGGCTTTGGGCTCAAAAACAAAAAAAGAATAAGCCGGGTTTCAGATGAAAACCGGCTTATTTGCTTGAGGTACTTCAAGCGCTTGGCTGTATGTTTATCAGATTACTGTACACCATGCTGAAGGATCAGCCTCAGTACCGTGATGAATCCCTGTGATAGCCTTATATAAGCGCTCGGCTACGGGGCCCATTTTTTCGGTATCAAGGGTAAGGGTTTCTCCTTTGTGATGAATAACTCCGACCGGAGAAATCACGGCAGCTGTTCCTGACCCAAAAGCTTCGGTCAGGCGGCCTTCACGCCAAGCATCGAAGAGCTCGTCTATGGAAAGCATTCGTTCTTCTGCAGGTAAATTCCATATTTTGCAAAGTTCGAGAACTGAGCGCCTGGTAACACCAGGCAGAATGGTTCCTGTTAATGGTGAGGTTACAACTTTGCCGTCTATAACAAAAAAGATGTTCATGGCGCCGACTTCCTCAACGTATTTTCTCTCAATGGCATCAAGCCACAACACCTGTGAGTACCCCTCTTTCATGGCTACATGAGCAGGGTAGAGGCTGGCGGCATAGTTGCCGGGCACCTTGGCATTGCCAACACCGCCTTTTACAGCACGCACGTAATCAGGCATTGTGGTCAGCTTTACGGGATTGATGCCTTCACGGTAGTAGTTGCCCACAGGTCCTGTAATCACGTAAAAACGATAGGCGGTAGAGGTTTTTAAGCCCAGGAATTCCTCTGTTGCAAAAACGAAGGGGCGGAGGTATAGGGATTTGAATTTATCCTTAGGCACCCACTGTCTGTCTAAATCTACCAGCTGTAAAATAGCTTGTGTAAACACCTCTTCCGGAATAGAAGGGATGTTCAGGCGTTTGCAGGAATCGTTGAATCGTTTGTAGTGATCCCGTATTCTGAAAACGTTTATGGCTCCGTTTTCCATCGTGAATGCCTTCATACCTTCAAAAGCGCCCTGCCCGTAGTGCAGAATATTGGCCGAAGGCATAATACTGACAGGCCCATAAGGAATAATCTGACCGTTATCCCACTTGCCGTTTTTGTAAACAAGCTCGAACATGTGGTCGCTGAATACATCTCCAAAGCGCAGATCCTGAAAGTTTACAGCGTTTCTGCGTGATTCGGTTACTTGAGTAACCGGAAAAACATGGGTGGCTTTTGTTTCCTCAGTCACAGTCATGAATATACCTTCAATAGTTTAGGATTAAATCGAGCCTGGGCTAAATCAAAATAGTTAATAATAAAAGGAACTTTAGTATTCACAAGGCTAAGCGGGCCTGCATGAATTTAAGAATGCTCAAGTTGTTCGAGCGCGCGTTTAGCAGCGGCCTGTTCAGCCTTCTTTTTGTTTTTGGCTTTGCCCCAGCCGTATGGCGTGTTGTTAATTACAACATTTACTTCAAAAGTTTTATCGTGATCAGGTCCGGTTTCTGAAATGATCTGATATTCAGGAACGGCCAGCTTTTTAGCCTGAGCAAACTCAAGTAAAAGGCTTTTGTAGTTATCCTGACGACTGCTTACATCTGAAATGTCGATGTGGGTATGATAAACATTTTTGATGAATTTTTGGGAAGCTGCAAATCCTAAATCTTTATAAATGGCACCTACTACGGCTTCAAAAATATCACAAAGTACACTGTTTTTTAATTCTATACCCTGCCCGCGAACTCTGCTTCCAACTTCTACCAAAGCCGGAAAGCCAAGTTTTCGGGATAAGTCTGCGAGCATATCTTCCCTTACAAGCCGAGACCGGACTTTGGTCATAAATCCTTCATTATTATCCGGGTAAAGTTCGAACAGAATTTCAGTTACTACTAAATCAAGAACGGCATCGCCCAAAAACTCAAGTTGTTCGTAGCTCTCGACATCGTCGAGGCCGTCTTCAATGAGTTTTGAGCGATGCCGTAAAGCCCGCAGGTAAAAATGAGGGTTAGTAATAGGGTTTCCGATTATTTTTTCGAGTTCCCCGATTTTATGCTGAGCAGCTGAATGCAGCTTTCTTTTGGAAAAGAAAGCCTGAATCTTATTCAGCGTCAGACTAAACATTACTCATCAAATTTTTTCATCACCAGGGTGGTATTATGACCGCCAAAACCAAAGGCATTGTTCAGGGCATACCTCATTTTTCTGTCCTGCGCTTCATTTACAGTGTAATTGAGGTCGCAGAGCGGATCGGTGTTGAAGTGGTTAATAGTAGGCGGTACGAGATCGTGGTAGAGAGCCAGAATAGTAGCGATTGATTCGGCAGCACCGGCAGCACCGAGCATGTGCCCTGTCATCGATTTAGTCGAGTTCAGGTTAATTTTGTACGCATGGTCACCAAAAACTTTTTTGATAGAGTTGGTTTCTGCTACATCACCTAATGGAGTAGATGTGCCGTGCATATTAATGTGATCAATTTCTTCGGGTTTGATGCCGGCTGCCTTTAAGGCCTCTGAAATGGCAAGCATTACGCCGGCACCTTCAGGGTCAGGGGCTGTAATATGATGTGCATCAGCTGAAAATCCGTAACCGGCAATTTCAGCATAAATTTTTGCCCCACGGTTAACCGCACTTTCATAGGTTTCCAGGAACAAAACGCCTGAGCCTTCACCGAGAACAAAGCCGTCGCGATCTTTGTCGAAGGGTCTTGATGCGGTCTTAGGATCGTCATTTCGGGTTGACATGGCTTTGATAGAATTAAAGCCGGATACACCCATTTCAATTACCGGAGCTTCAGCACCTCCGCAAATAGCAAAATCGGACTGACCTGACCTGATGTGGTCGTAGGCCAGTCCTATATTGTGTGAACCTGTTGCACAGGCTGAAACAGCGCAGTAGTTCGGGCCCCGGAAGCCATACTTAATAGAAATGTGCCCGGAAGCGATATCCGGGATCAGCATTGGAATAAAGAAGGGGGAGATGCCCCTTGGCCCCATTTTCTCGTAAGCTACACAGTTCTTATAAAAGGTCTCCATGCCACCGATACCAGTTCCGACAAGAACTGCGACCCGGTTTTTGTCGATGGTTTCCAGATCGATGGAAGAATCGCTTATAGCCATATCTGAGGCTGCAAGGGCGAACTGGGCAAATCGGTCGAGCCGGCGTGCCGCCTTTGGCTCGATAAATTCAACTGGGTCGAAACCGTCAACCATGGCGGCGAATTTGGTGGCAAACTTTTCGGTATCGAAGTGTCTGATATAATCAGCACCGCTTTTACCGCTTTTGAGACCATCCCAAAACTGCTCTAAAGTGTTTCCGATAGGGGTGATGGCTCCCATCCCGGTAACCACAACTCTGCGTTCAGCCATTAATACTCAATTAAAGAATGATGAGTTTGGTGTGCTAAAATTGAAAATATGAAGATATAGCTTATTCAACTTTATTTTTCAGGTAATCAATAGCATCACCTACAGTAGCGATGTTCTCAGAATCTTCATCAGGAATTTGGGTGTCAAATTCTTTTTCAAATTCCATAATCAGCTCTACAAGGTCAAGTGAGTCTGCACCAAGGTCGTTGGCGAAGCTGGCTGCAGGTACTACATCGGCTTCATCTACGCCAAGTTTTTCAACGATGATGTCGATTACTTTTTTTTCTAGGTCTTGTGACATGTTTATTTACTTATGGTAATGGTTAAAGGTTGAACAAAATGTACTTAAAAAAAGGGTGTATTTCCAAAAAAATAGCAGGTTAAAGCTTTAATAATAAAGCTCAAAATGCGTTTACATAGCCATGCCGCCGTCAATCCGGATGGTTTCTCCGGTTATGTAGCGGCTTGCGTCGCTTGCCAGAAAGATTACACCGGCTGCGATATCCTTAACATCGCCTGCTTTCCCCATAGGAATGCTTGCCTTTATGGCATCCATCACCTTATCGGAAAGCTGACCTGTCATTTCAGTTGTGATGTAGCCGGGTGCAATTGTATTCACCCGGATGTTACGGCTTGCCAGTTCTTTGGCCAGCGATTTACTAAAACCTATAATACCTGCTTTTGAGGCTGCGTAATTGGTTTGACCTGCATTGCCTGAAAGGCCTACAACTGAGCTGATATTGATTATGGAGCCCGCTCTGGCTTTCATAAATGGGCGCACACTTGATTTGCTGTAGTTAAATACACTTTTGAGATTAGTCGTAATTACGTCGTCCCACTGGGATTCACTCATTCGCATAATAAGTGTATCCTTTGTGATGCCGGCATTGTTTACGAGAATGTCGAGATGTGCCCATTCTTTAACAATATCGGTAATTACTTCATCTGCACGAGCCGCATCGGCAGCGTCAGCCTGATAAGCCAGCGCCTTCTGACCGATTGCCTCAACTTGTTTTTTGATTTCTTCAGCAGCTTCTGCTGATCGTGCATAGGTAAAAGCGACGTCAGCACCTGCTGCAGCGAGTTCCAGAACGATGGCACGGCCTATACCTCGTGTTCCGCCGGTAACCAGGGCTGTTTTTCCATTTAATGAAAACATAAGATTTGTTTTGGGTATGAAGGTTAGCCTATTCGTATCCGCTTAGCGCTGCACCTTTTACAGTACGCTTAACCAGCCCCTGCAGAACATTTCCGGGACCTATTTCAGTGAAAGCTTCAAATCCGTCTTGCTGCATTTGCAGCAGGGTTTGTGTCCATTTCACGGGGTTAAGCAGCTGATCAAGCAGATTGCTGCGAATTTCATCAGGAGATGTTGTGGGTTTAGCCGTGAAATTAGAATAAACCGGGCATACCGGAGGGTGAAATACCAGTTGTTCAAGCTCTGCCTTCAGGCCTTCATAAGCGGATTGCATAAGGGGAGAATGAAAAGCACCGCTTACGGGTAGTTTTTTTGCAATTTTACAACCATTTTCCTTAAGAAGCACTAAAGCACGGTCGATAGCAGTTTCGTGTCCGGAAATAACAAGCTGCCCCGGGCAGTTATAGTTTGCGGGAACAACTACGCTGTTGTCCCCCTCGGTAGCCTGACTGCAGATTTCAGCTACTTTTTCATCGGCCATGCCGATTACGGCTGCCATTGTGCCCGGGTTGTCTGTTCCGGCTTTTTGCATCAGCTCACCGCGTTTGCGAACCACACTAAGGGCATCCTCGAATGAAAGCACCCCGGCTGCTGCAAGAGCTGAAAACTCGCCAAGGCTATGACCTGCAACAGCTTGTGGTTTTAGGTCAAGTGTTCTGAAAAGAGCTACTGAGTGCAGGAAAATTGCAGGCTGTGTATTTTCAGTTTGGCGGAGCGAGTCGTCTGGTCCACCGAACATAATTTCAGTAAGTCCAAAGCCTAAAATTTCATTGGCCTGATCGAATACGGCTTTGAATGCCGGGTTGTTTTCGTAGTGATAAAGCCCCATACCGATTTTTTGGGAGCCTTGGCCGGGAAATAATAATGCGGTTTTACTCATGATGGTTTGCCCCATTTAATGTAAACCGAACCCCATGTAAAGCCGCCCCCAAAAGACGCGAGAATTACATTATCGCCTTCGTTCAGCTTGTCTTTCCATTCATACAGACAAAGAGGTATGGTTGCGGCAGTTGTATTTCCGTAGCGGTCAATATTAACCATAACTTTATCCATGCCAATTCCCATGCGGTTGGCTGTTGCGGAAATAATCCGGTTATTTGCCTGATGGGGTACAAACCAGCTTACGTCTTCATGGGAGAGGTTATTGCGCTTCAGGATTTCCAGGGATACATCTGCCATAGATTCCGTCGCTTTTTTGAAGACAACGCGGCCTTCCTGACGGATATAATGCTGACGGGCATCTACAGTTTTGTTGGAAGCCGGGTTAAGGCTTCCGCCGGCTTCCTGTCTGAGCAATTCGGCGTCTGTGCCGTCACAGCGCTGAATAACATCCTGAATTCCACTACCGTCTGTTGAGGGCTCAAGTAAAACACCTGCGGCTGCATCTCCGAAAATAATACAGGTAGTGCGGTCGGTGTAATCAACAATAGAGCTCATTTTATCGGCTCCAATAACCATAACTTTTTTGTATCGTCCGGATTCAATCATCATTGCCCCGGTTGACAGCGCATAAAGAAAGCCTGAACAAGCTGCGGATACATCAAAGCCGTAGGCATTAGTCGCTTTGATGTCACGTTGAATGAGGCAGGCGGTAGCTGGGAATAGATAATCAGGAGTTACGGTTGCTACGATAATACAATCTATCTCAGATCCGTCAATACCACGATTACGCAAAATTTCATGAGCTACCTGGCTGCCCATGTAAGCAGTAGCTTTTGAAGGGTCTTTCAGGATACGGCGCTCGCTGATACCGGTTCGGGTTTTAATCCACTCGTCGTTTGTTTCAACAAGTTTCTCAAGTTCTGCATTGGTTAGCACATAATCGGGCAGAAAATGCCCGAGTGCGGTTATCGTAGCTTTCGGAGTATCTGACATTAAAAAAGAAGTTTAGTTCAGGGCCGCTTTAATCTGCTCATTAACCTTTTTCTGCACCATCTTTTCGGCCGATAAAATGGAATTTTTAATCGCTAAGGGGCTGCTTCCGCCGTGGCCCACCATACTCACTCCGTTAATGCCAAGGAACGGCACTCCGCCTACTAACTGATAGTCGAAAGGTGCAAGAGCATCAAGCATTACGGATTTGATGAGTCCGAACTCTTCCTGAGTGAGTGTTTTGGCCCTGTCTGAGCGGTAAATTATGCGAAGGATGTTTTCAGGGATAGATTCACCCAGCTTAAGCAGCAGGTTGCCAACAAAGCCGTCGCATATATATACGTCTGCCTTTCCCTGTAAAACATCACGTCCTTCAATATTGCCGACAAAGTCTTCACGATCTTTAAGAAGAGCATAGGCCTGCCGTACAGCTTCACGTCCTTTTTCTTCCTCTTCACCTATATTCATCAGTCCGAGGCGAGGGTTTGCAATGCCAAGCATATTTTTGGCGAATACTTTGCCCATGATACCAAACTGTACGAGCATTTCCGGCTTAACTTCTATATTTGCACCAACATCGAGCATGAATTTGATACCGTCAACCGACGGGTAAATGCTGCCGATTGTCGGGCGCAGAACGCCTTCAATTTTGCCAAGTATAAACATGGAAGCACCTAAAAGGGCGCCTGTGTTCCCGGCACTGAAAAAAGCATCACACTTACCCTGCGCGTGCATGGTAAGACCAATTGCGATCGAGGAGTGCTTTTTGGTTTTAAGAGCTGTTGCCGGAGATTCATCCATGCCGATAATCTCAGGTGCATTGATCACCGTTAGTCGGTTGCCTGAATATCCCTGTTTCACAACTTCGTCAGAGACAAGTTGTTCCGGACCTAAAAGGATAATGTGTATGTCATCTCTTTCTTTAAGCGCCATCAAAGCGCCCTGAACCGGGTTTTGGGGATAGTGATCTCCACCGACGGCATCAATAGCAATTTTCAGCATAAATAGATTCCGGCTTTGCAGTATCGGTTAATTAACAGCGAGAACTTGTCTTCCTCTGTAGTAGCCGCAGTCGGCACAGGCGTGGTGCGCCCGGTGTACAGAACCACAGTTGCTACAGGTTGACAGCGTTACATCTTCAAGTTTGTGATGTGTTCTGCGCTTATTTTTGCGGGCTTTTGATGTTTTTCTCTTTGGATGTGCCATGATAAAAAAGCTGGTAAGGCTTGATAATGATTAAGTATTAATTGATTTACAGCTAAAAAAAGGCCTGAGAAGAAGTGGAGCCGGTCAGATATCGTCCTTAAGTTTCCTCAGAGCTTCCCAACGGGAGTCTGCAGGATAATCCTCATCGTAATCATCTTCATCTTCGGGATTGCCATAGGTTTCAAAAAAGCTTGTTTCGGAACCATCGGCGTTTAGAAAACGGGGATGAAGTTTTTTTATGGGAATGCTCAGCAGGATGCTGTCCCGCACTTCTTCTTCAATATTAATGGTGTTTGAGGAAGTATTGAGCGGGCGGAGGGCCTGCTGTTCATCTTCTTCGGGTTCTGCATTCGGTTTGAATAAAATTTTGTATGAAACCGTTATCGGATAGCGATACAGCTCAAGGCTTCTGTCACAAATCAGGCTAAGTGTGGTCGAAGCTCTGAAAGACAGCTGAAGGCTGTTGAGCATTTTTATAAACTCAACATGCAATTCAACCGGGTCGTGATCAAACCCTTCAATCCTGAACTTATGTTCATCGAAGGTAAGTTCAAGTGTCGATTTGTTGTCGGGTATGTCGCTGATTCTGAATTTCATCACAAAATTTGATTACAAGCTTGTAAATATAACAGATTTGGGCTTAATAATCAATCTGCTGTGCCCCAAAGGCTTTTTTAAGAAAACAAACCGTAGAGTCTTCTTTCAACTATATTGATAACAGTCCCCAAATCTTCCTGACTGTTAACAAAATCAAGCTCATCGGTTTCGATTATCAGCTTTTCGTGCGGGTAACGCCCGATCCAGTCCTCATATAATTTATTAAGCCCCTCAAGATAATCGATGCGAATTGTTGTTTCATAATCCCTCCCCCTTTGCTGAATCTGCCGGACCAGCGTCGGAACATCGGCACGCAGGTAGATCAGCAGGTCGGGTGGTTTGAGGTAATAGGTCATTTCTTCAAACAGGGCGCTGTAGTTATCGTAATCCCGCTCGCTCATTAATCCCATTTGAAAAAGGTTGCGGGCGAAAATTTCTACATCCTCATAGATGGTACGATCCTGAATATAGCTTTCATCGCGCTGCATCAGCTTTTTCTGATGCTTGAAGCGGCTTGACAGGAAATAGACCTGAAGGTTAAAACTCCAGCGTCTCATATCATTATAGAAATCAGTCAGATACGGGTTATTGTCAACTGATTCGTAATAGGGCTTCCATCCAAAATGTTTGGACAGAAGCCCCGTAAGGGAAGATTTGCCGGCGCCTATGTTACCGGCTATTGCAGTAAAGTATTTTTTATCGGTTTCAGACATGCTGTTTTCGGGTATCAAAATCCGGGTTTGCCGAGTAGTCTGAACATCGCTTTTTTGTAAGCTTCAACACCAGGCTGATCAAAGGGGTTTTCGTTGAGGCAGTACACATAAACAGCGATTGCAATTTCGCAAATGTAGATGAACCGCCCAATGTGCTCTTCATCAATTTTGTCAAAATGAATACTAAGGCAGGGCACACCACCCTCCACATGTGCTTCACGGGTGCCAAGGAAGGCTTTATTGTTTATGAAGTGAAAGTTTTTGCCGGCAAGGTAATTCAGGCCGTCAGCATCATCGTCTTCAGTTTCAACAATAACCGAGCCGGCCGGCTTATCAGCAACAAGGAATGTTTCTATCATATTACGCTGACCTTCCTGAACCATCTGTCCTACGCTGTGCAGGTCAGTTGAGTAGCCGAGAAGCACCGGAAACATTCCTTTGCCGTTTTTGCCTTCGCTTTCACCGAAAAGCTGCTGCATCCAGCCGCCCATGCCGGAGAGTTCCGGTTCAAAACTGGCGATCATATCCATTACTTTTCCGCTTTGGTAGAGTGCGAGCCGGGTTGCGGCGTAGCTGAGCAGGTCGTCAGGGTTCAGCTCGATTTCGTTGTAAGCCGAAACTGCGCCATAATAAAGAGCACGAATATCGATACCGGCAACCGCGATGGGAAGAAGCCCGACAGGGGTCATTACAGAGAAACGACCGCCGATGTCATCAGGAAGCACAAATTTCTTGTATCCGTTGGCATCGATGATGCGGTTCAGGGCACCGCCCGCAGCACTTGTAGTACAAATAATGTGTTTTGCCGGATTCTGATATGTTTCATGAATCCATTTCCGGATAACCCGAAAAGCAAGTGCCGTTTCTGTTGTGGTTCCTGATTTGGAGATTACGTTTATATAAACTTTTTTGGACGTGCCGTCGGCTTTGGGCTGCTGCAGGTATGCCATCAGCTCACTGAGGTAACGGCCGCTCATATGATGACCGGCATAAACGATTTCCGGACCTTTGCTGCCAAAAAAAGGACCAAGCGCATCAATTACTGCTTTTGCCCCGAGGTAAGAGCCTCCGATTCCGCAAACAATAAAAACATCTGCTTCCTCACGGATTGCTGTTGCAAGGGCATCAAGCTCGTTGAGCAGGGCATCGTTCGGGTTTGCAAGAATATCGCGCCAGCCGAGCCATTCAGGGCCGGGGCCGGTTTTGGTTTGTACCTTTTTAAAGGCTTCCGCTGCCTGAGTTTTAGCTGAAGCAAGCGCATCATCTTTCAGAAAAGCATGCGCGTGCCCGAAATCAAATCGAATCATGGTTGTCTTATTTAAGAATTTTGGTAAGATCGAGCAATTCAGCCTGAATTGTCTTTTTCTTACTCCATCCGCTTTTTAAAGGAGTGAGCTTCACGTTGTTGTTTACGATGCCGACCATAACGCTTACATGGCCGTCAAGCAATGCATTAACAGCTGCAACGCCGAGGCGGCTTGCCAGAACACGGTCACGGGCTGTTGGGTTTCCTCCGCGTTGTATGTGCCCAAGCACACACACGCGTGTGTCAATATCTATAAAATCGTTCTTGAGGTTTTTGTAGAGTTCCATAGCACCGCCTGACTCGTCGCCTTCAGCTACAACAACAAGTGTACTGCGCTTTTTGTTGGTTAGGATTTCCCGAAGCGTGTTCTTTACTTCGTTGATGTGAATCAGAGTTTCGGGAAGCAGTGTGAGCTCGGCCCCGCAGGCAATTCCGGTTTCAAGAGCGAGAAAGCCGGCATCGCGGCCCATCACTTCAACAAGAAACATACGCTCGTGCGCATCGGCTGTGTCACGGATTTTATCAATGGCGTCGAGTGCGGTGTTTAGCGCGGTATCGTAGCCTATGGTTTCGTCTGTGCCGCTCAGGTCGTTATCGATTGTGCCGGGAATTCCGATAACGGCAATCCCGTGCTCCTGCTGCAGGATGGTTCCACCCTGAAAGGTTCCGTCACCACCGATAACTACAAGTGCGTCTATTCCATGGTCTTTTAAATTGGCTGCCGCTTTTGCACGGCCTTCGGCGGTCCGGAACTCTTCCGAACGAGCTGATTTCAGGATGGTACCGCCTCTTTGAATCATGTTAGAGACGGTTAGTTTCTCCATTTCTATAAAATCTGCCTCAATTGCACCCTGATATCCATATCTGATTCCGGTCACTTCCAACCCTTTATAGAGGGCAGCACGTGTTACGGACCGGATAGCGGCATTCATTCCGGGGGAGTCGCCGCCGCTTGTAAGAACCCCGATTTTTTTAATCGTATTCAAATGAAATAATGTTTAGTTTTAAAACTAACAGAATTGGGAAAATTACACACTTAGGCGTGACCAATCAAGTTACTTTTATTCTGCCTCCCTTTAGTGTTACCTTAAGCCGCAGCTCATATTTCCATTTTTATGAGGTTGCTGGTATTTCTTAAAATAATATATAACAATTAGATAGCGGTGTTTTGCCAGGGCGGGCATGGTTCATTTTTGCCTTATCAGCCTGCCTAAGGGAAAAAGCAGGCGCTGCTTTTATTCTTATTCCGAACGATACAAGCGCTTTTATTGATTGGTGCCGTTACACTAAATCTGTCTTTTTTGATTAACCCGTGAGTATAAATACCCGACTTACAGATAATTTTGCCTTTGCTGATACAGCTAATGTCTCGCTGAGCGATCTGCGCAGACCCGTTGAGCAGGAGCTTACTGCCTTCCGTACTTTTTTCAGGGATGCCCTAAAAACAGATGTTTTTTTGCTGGATCAGATGATTCGCTACCTGCACCGCATGAAAGGCAAAGAACTGCGGCCTATTTTGGTACTTTATGCCGCAAAGCTTTGCGGAGGTATCAGCGAGCGGTCTTTTCGCGCTGCAACTATGATCGAGCTGCTGCACACCGCCACGCTTATTCATGACGACGTGGTTGATGATGCCGAGCAGCGCCGGGGCCTGCTGAGCATCAATCAGGTCTGGAAAAACAAAGCGAGCGTACTGCTTGGCGATTTCTTGCTTTCTAAAGGGCTGCTTGTTTCGCTGGATGCGGACGAGTTTGAGCTTCTTAAAATAATGTCGAAAGCAGTTAAAGCAATGAGTGAGGGTGAACTGCGGCAGCTTAAGGCATCCAAACTTCAGAATATGACCGAGCAAAAGTATTTTGAAATCATCCGGGATAAAACGGCAAGCCTGCTGGCTGCCTGTACTGAAAGCGGTGCAGCTTCCGCTACAAGTGACGCCGAAATTATTGGCCGAATGCGTGATATTGGCCTGGACCTTGGTATTGCATTTCAGATCAGAGATGATTTGTTCGACTATGGTATGGATGACGTCGGTAAACCGGTAGGAAACGATATCCGTGAGAAAAAAATAACCCTTCCTTTTATTAAGGCCCTGGAAACCTGCTCTTTTCTGGAGCGGCAAAAATGGAAGCTCAGGTTTCGCAAAGAGCACAAATCAACCGGTGAAGTTGCTAAAATAACCCGGTTTGTACACGAAAGCGGCGGCTTTGAAGCTGCCGCAGCCGATATGGAAGTTTACAGCATCCGTGCCCTCACAAAACTCAGGGAGTTCCCCGTTTCTCAGGCCCGTGACGATATGGAGCTGCTGATTACCTACATCACGACCCGTAAAAAGTAAGGCACCTCTATGAAAAGCCGTCAGCTGCTCATCGATGCCCATAACCTGATGCACAAGCATCCTGAAATCAAAAAAACGCTGGTTCGGGATCACCTTGAAGCCATGCGTGAGCTTTGCCGTGTGGTTTCGGCCTGGTGCACATCACAAAACAGAAAAGCAACCGTGGTATTTGACGGCGTACCGCAGCTCATCCCGGGCACCTATGCAAAACTGAAAATCCGTTTTTCCAGGGAACGAACCGCTGACGAAGTGATTATCAGTCTGCTATCTGCGGCTGGTGCCTCCCGCTTATGGACAGTTGTAACGGATGATTCCGAAATTCGCCGGAAAGCTTTTTTCTACAGCGTTGACCTCCTGCGTTGCGATCCGTTTATAGGGCAGCTTCGGCAGTTGTTATCGCCCACAGCTGCTGCTGTACAGAAACCAACTGTGCGCAAACCTCAAAAGCTCAATAATGCTCAGGTGCGTGACCCCGGTGAAGTTGCCAATCCTAAAGGAATGGATGATGAGGTGGACCTTTTTTTGCGTCTGTTTAAAGAGAAAAAATGAGTGAAGAAATCTTTACCCGCGAAGGCGATTATATATTTGTATCTGATGTGCACCTCGGAGGTTTTGAAATGGCAGAAAATGCCAGAATTGAAGCCTCCTTTCTGGCGCTGCTCGGGCACATCAAAGCGCAGAAACTGCATCTGGTAATAGCCGGTGACCTTTTTGACTACTGGATGGATTACCGCAATCAGTGGCCACGTGTTTTTGACAGGGTGCTCAGTGGGTTTGAAGAGCTGCATCAGCAGCGTGAGGAAAAAACGCTGTTTGTAACCGGAAATCATGATAACTGGACAGGGCCCCGGCTTACTGAGGCCGGTTTTGATCTTGAACCGGAATACCGGCTGCTGCATATCAGCGGAAAAAAAGTACTGGTTATGCACGGCGATGGCCTTAAAGATACTGAGATGGCTTTGCCTCGGCCCTTGTTTCACCGCCTGCTCAGAAATCCGTATTTTGTGAAGCTGTACCAAATCATTTTTCCGCCTGCAGCTGGTATCGAGCTGATGCGGCAGTTTTCACGCAAATCAAAACTGAGAGATTACATGATCAGTCCGGATAACAGTCCGCGGCTGCTCGATACATGGGCAGTTAAATTTCTAAACACGAGTAATAAAGCTGATGTGCTGCTTTGTGGGCATCATCATAATGCCATTCACCTAAAAACCGGCAACCGCCACTATATTAATCTCGGAAACTTTTGTTTCGCACAAAGTCTTGCCCTGCATACAAAAGAAGGCTTTACTCTCGTTAAATGGAACTGTGCTGAAAGCAGATTTGAAAAATTAAAACCGGCTGTAACTGTATGAGTGATTCAAATTTAAACGACGACGAACGCTATCTGAACGATCCGGAATACCGCGAACGGATACGCAGGCAATTTGTACTGAAATCAGAACGGCCTGCAGCTCCCAAAAAACCGGTTAGCAAAAAAGCCGACCGTAACAGGGAAAAGCGTTCTGTACCCAAAATGCTTCTCGCTATTTTCGGTGGTATCACCCTGTTCGGGCTTGCGGGAATAGCTGTGTTTATTAGCTTTCTGGTACAGGGGCTGCCTTCAATCGAAGAGCTTGAAAACCCGCGCACAGACATCGCCTCCTTTGTTCTGAGCCGCGACGGGGTTGTACTCGACAGCTATTTTATTGAAAACAGGCGATATGTTTCCATAAATGAAATTTCCCCACACACCATAAACGCACTGGTTGCAACTGAAGACCACCGCTTTTTTGACCACTGGGGCATTGATATGCGCCGCACCCTCGCCATACCCTACCACGTTCTGAGGGGGGTGCCGCAGGGAGGCTCAACCATTACGCAGCAGCTTGCCAGGAACCTTTACCGATCTATCGGGCGGGAGGTGAGTGTGATCCGCAAGCTTCGGGAAATGATCACCGCCATCCAGATCGAGCGAAACTACACCAAGGCCGAGATCATTGAGATGTACCTGAATACCGTCGAGTTCAGCAACAGCGCTTTTGGGATTGAAGCTGCTGCCCGCACGCACTTCAACAAGCCCGCCCTTGAGCTCAATGTAGAAGAATCGGCTACTTTAATCGGTACCCTTCAGGCAGTTTCCTTTTTTAACCCGCGCCTGAACCCCGAAAATGCGCAGCGCCGCCGCAATATCGTGCTTATGCAGATGAACCGGCACGGTTTCTTGTCAGACGAGGATTTCAGTACCATGATTGCAGGTCCCATCGCGCTTGATTATCAGCGCCCGCGGCAGGCAACCCGTCAAAGCCGATATTTCGGTGAATATGTGAGGATGCAGGTTAGCCGCTGGGCCGATGAAAACGGCTATGACCTTTTTCGGGATGGTTTGGTAATTCGCACAACCATTGATGCACATATGCAGCGGCATGCGGAGCGGGTACTTGAGCAGAAAGTCGATTCACTCCAAACGGTTTTTGTAAGTGCCTGGGGCGGCGATCGCGGGCCCGGCCGGTTTATGCCACGATACCTGGAACAGTTTCCGCACCACATGGATGGTTTTTTGATGGAATCAGGAGAGTTTCAGCAGCTGATTCGCGAACAGGGGCTCAGCCGCGAACAGGCCCTTAATCAGCTGCGGCAGAATGAAGAGCTGAGTTACCGCATTCTTAAATCACGGATGCGTCTGGAGTCTGGCTTCGTAGCTATCGAGCCGGGTACAGGTCATGTGCTCGCCTGGGTAGGCGGTACGGATTTTTCAACCATACAGCGCGATAATGTCTCACAGCTTCGCAGGCAGGCAGGTTCAACATTCAAACCTTTTGTGTATGCGCTGGCGATCGATAACGGCTATCAGCCGTATCACGAATTTTCGCGCTTCCCGGTGAGTTTCCGGGACAGGTCCGGCAATGTGTGGGCGCCTAACGATATCAGTATTTCGCCCGGACCGGAGTTCGTGAGCATGCGGGAAGCCATCGCCCGAAGCCTCAATAATGTTACGGTGCGCATGCTGCCCGAACTTGCCGGAGCACCCGGTACCGATAACCTCGAAGATCTGTTCCCTGCAGCCCGGCAAATTGCAGACATGGCAAGAAATATGGGGGTTCGCTCCCGAATGGAAGCTGTACCTGCCATTGCCCTCGGCACCGCGGAGGTGAACCTGCTTGAGCTGGTTAACTCCTACACGACCTTTGCCAACAACGGGGTTTACATGGATCCGCTCGTAATCCTGCGGATTGAGGACCGCGAAGGAAACGTACTCTTTGAAGCCCCCCCGCAAATGCAGCAGGAAGTGATGAGCCCGCTTACCGCTTACACCATGGTTGATATGATGCGCGGCGTAATTTCCGGCGGTGAGTGGGGGCATGGCACAGGCGTCAGGTTCCGGAACATGGGCATCCGTCAGGATGTGGCCGGAAAAACCGGAACCACCAACCGCGCGGTTGACACCTGGTTTGTGAGCGTATTTCCGCACGTGGTAGCCGGCTCGTGGGTCGGCGGTGAAGACGCCCGCATCCGCTTTCCGCAGGGAAGCGTGCTGGGGCAGGGCGCGAGAACGGCGCTGCCCATTGTAGCCGAATGGGCGCTGCGCGTGATTAACGACGATCATGGGAACTGGAGCTTCGATGCCTTCACACAGCCTCCGGGCTTCGTGCCCGACCCGCCCCGCGATCAGCGCCGACAGACGCAGGAAACCAACAACCGCGGCAGGGTGGACTGGTAGCACGAGAGCTGAATTTTAAAAGGCTCCGGGACGTACTTCCGGGGCCTTTTTTATTTCCCTTAAAAGAGCGCTGAATGGCGCTGTTTGTGAGCCGGATTTGAAACCAAAGCGTAACACAGGCTTTTTCTCACTGCCCCCTGATTTCATTAATTTACGGCTCTGAGTTCATCCTTCATCCCAAACAATGTTTATGAAAATCTACCCAATGAGCCTGCCTCAGCTGCGTTCGCTTTTCCTGCTGCTGGCTTTTGTACTGCTTCTAAGCGCATCATCCTGTACCTCTCAGGAAAATGCACCCGCACCGCTGCTGGATTTTGAGGCCTACACTTTCAGCGGAGTCACCCTCGATATTTCCGGTGAAACGGAAAACGCCCGTGCCACTTTCTGGCACCCTGAAGGCGGGGTGATGTACATCTCGAGCCGTAACACCGAATCGGTGGCCTCTTATGAAACCGATGTCCCCTGGGATTTGGGGGAAGCCCGCTTTGCCGGCTCGCTCTCCGTTTCGGAACAGCTGCGTGCCAACACCGGCCTCTCTGTAGCGCACGGCCTGTTCATCCGCCCCGACGGACACCGGCTCTGGGTCTTTAACCGAACCGAAATGTGGGCCTGGGATATGGAAACGGCCTGGGATCTTTCAACCGCTGAAGCCATCCATTTTCAGGATTTCAGCCCCATCATTTTACGGGGGCACGATATGGATTTTCACCCCGACGGCAGCATGCTGTTCATCGACGACCGCGACGGTCGGGCCGTGCATCAGTACCGGCTCAGCGAACCCTGGGACATCACCACCGCGGCCCACGTTCACACCCTCGACATCAGCGCGCTTGAGGAAGAGGTTCGCGGCATTGAGTTTCTTTTCGACGGCCGCCTGATGCTCCTGCTCGATACGGTGCGCATGGAGCTGATGCAGTTCACTTTATCCGAGCCCTGGCAAATTGCGACCGCTGTTTACCACAGCAGCCTCGACCTCAGCGGAGAAACCCGCGACCCGCGGGGACTGAGCATCAGCCCGGACTTCTGCCGGTTTTACATCACCGCGAGGGAGCAGGGGCGGGTGTACACCTACATCCATACGAGCTGCGAAAAAGACGGGTGATTTTTGGGGATGATATCATCCTCCTTCAAAAAAAAACGGACTGTTATGCTGAACAGTCCGTTTTTTTTTGCAGTGAATTGCTGATTTAAAGTATCGGAATTCACTCCGGTTGCGGCATGCTGAAGCGGGCAGCCTCAGGTTTGGGATGGTATCACTCTAAAAACAAACCCCGTGCCCTTACAGCACAAGGTTGAACAAAAACCCGCTCAAGATGATGAAAACGGTTACGACCCCGAAGAAAATCAGAATCAGTTTGAATGTCATAACTTTTTTGCGGAGGGTTGCTTCGGGCAGGGAAAGGCCGATGGTGGCCATCATGAAGGCGATTGCGGTACCGAGCGGGATGCCCTTGGCCACAAAAACCTGAATGACGGGCACGATGCTCGCCGCGTTGGCATAGAGCGGAACGGCCAGCACAACTGCGAGCGGTACGGCGTACCAGGTATCCGGGCCGATGTACTGCTCAAAGAAATTTTCGGGCACATAGCCGTAAATGCCTGCGCCTACGCCGATGCCAATCAGAATATAGACGAAAACGCTTTTCACGATGTCGTTGGCTTCGCGGGTAACGCC
>NZ_JAIUMX010000042.1:0-28436 GCF_022565315.1 Cyclonatronum sp.
AAAGCAGGGTTTTAGCCCTTTACGAACTGAACGTTGAGTTCGAGCTTCACTTTGTCGCCTACAACTACGCTGCCGGCTTCGGTTATGGCACTCCATTTGAGGCCGAATTCCTTCCGGTTAATGGTGCCTGAGATCTCAAATCCGGCTTTGGTGTTGCCGTACGGATCGCCAACGGTACCGCCGTGTACGGCATCAAGCACAATTTCTTTGGTGATGTCGCGGATGGTCATGTTACCGGTTACTTTGTATTCGCCGTCACCGGTGTGCTCAAATTTGGTTGACTCAAAGCTAAGTTTAGGGAAAGCTTCCGTGTTGAAGAAGTCGTCAGACTTCAGGTGTGCATCGCGGTCCGCATTGTTGGTGAAGATGCTGTCGGTATCAGCGGTAAAGGAAGCTTTTGCGTTTTCGAATGAAGTGCCGTCACCTTCGGCTTCGATGGTTCCTGCAAAGGTGTTAAAGCTGCCGGTTACGGTTGAAATAACGAGATGCTTCACTTTAAACTTAACTTCTGAGTGGGTTGGGTCGATATTCCAGGTTGTTGCTGACATAATGACATTGGATTTGGTTAAAATTACTTGTTGCAACAAATAAATGCTTTTTCGCTCCAAAATGTTCCCGGAAATCAATAAATAATTGAAGGAAGTAACTCTCCCGCATGGGCTTGTTCCGGCAGCTGCCCGCTTGCCCGGGACCAATCGTGAATTAATGAGCAGTAACCGAATCCTCAGGCGATTCAACACTCCGGAGGTGTGCCTGAAACTATGGGATGCATCGGGTTAGTACTGTAGGAAAGATGTTGTTGCCGGAACATTTTACTTTTGGGAAAGTTATTAGACAGAGTACCGCCATCATCCGTATCTTCAAAAAAAACAAGAGGGATTCCTGATACATGAAAGCCAAAACAATTTTATTAGCGCTGATAACCGCCCTGCTCCTGATCAGCGGAACGGGCTGTAACACCGTAGGCGCCGACTCAGATACGGTTACAGCTTTCCACAACAACCTCCGGATTACTTTCGAATTGAGCAGTCGAACTGTTGATCCCGGTGATGAAATTACGGTCACGGTTCAGCTTCGTAATGTTTCCGGTCAGCCGGTGAGCATGATTACCGCCGTGCCTGTCTTATTTGCATTTTATGCGATGCAGGGCGAAACGGTGATCCCGTTCGAGGGTACCCTGTTTTTGTTCCCCGGCATTATCGGGAGTTTTGAAATCGGGGTAGGTCAGACCCATACCGTAACGCATCAGATAAGAGTCCGTTTGCAGGAGAGCGACCCCGTAACCGGGCAGCCCGTTGGAGTGCCGGCTGGCACCTACAAACTCGTTGCTGTGCCCACGACCATCAGCATCAACGGCGAGCCGGGCAGCCTGTCGGAACTTTCGCAAAGCTTTCAGGTTCGGTAGCTTTGGCGTTACAGCTTAAGCGAAACGGTCTGTTTGGAATGCCTCCGCTTCTCTAACCTTCTGCCTGCCACAACTCCGGCCCGGGCTGTCAGGTACGGCTTAACAGTGCCCGCACCGTTTTAAAGCCCTTAAACCATCTTTGGTTATTTCCGGGGTAACGTCTTTTGGTTTAAGCTGCCAAGCCTGATGAATTAACGTTATGTTTTTGCTTTTTTTAGCAACCTCTGAACCCACCATCGCCTTCAAGGTGAATCAGCTTGAAAAGCTTTTTATTTGCCGTAGTTCCCTGCACCGTTTGGCAAGTTGTTTAGAGACTTTTTTAAGTTCCCTGCTATCTTTGCACGTTGCTTTTCACCAAGTTCCGCCTTCTGCTTGGCCATAATCTGTCTGAATTCTTTTAACTCTTCGTCAGTCCAAGGTTCAGACTTTACGATGAAATCAATTCCTTTCGGTTCTTTTACTATTGCCATGGTCAATTATCCATAAAGTATTTATTAACAAGATACGAAGCATTAACGGTATTAATATACATTCGTTGTTTACTAATATGCATTGCTCCCAGAGTCTGCTTATAGTGTTCAATTAAAGCAGACTTTGAATCAAAGGCAACGTAGCCTTCATACCCATTATCAAATGATACTTTACATGCGAAAGCGAAAAGATTTCCGGCTACACCCTGATATGTTTTATTCGTGCCTTTATTGAAGTTGGCACTTTCTATAAGGTGGATAAAAATATGGTCGGACCTTACTTCTAAACTCACCAAACCATGAATTATCGTCGGATTGTTGACGGTTGTCAACTTGTACCCATCTCGATTGATTGTATTTATCTCAGCTTCCCACTCGAAAAGCCACTCGTCGGGATTGAACCCGGTTTTGTCTGATTTGCCAAGCTTCACAACAGATGTGTCGAAAACTTCGCCCGTAACGCTGTTTTCGATGGAGTTGGTTAATCTGTCAATCTCTATGCCTACTTCTTTTTTACGCATACCCGGAAAATACCGCTAACTGAGTAAATTTTACGATTGATATCTTTAAGATAGATGCACAAATGTATTTAGACAAATAACAATCGTTTCACCAATGTAAACCCGGCGTTTCCGGGCCATTGGGCTTTAGAATTTGAGCTTCAGACAATATTTTAAATCGTAGCAAATTAAACCAAATCAGCCGCTTATGTATCAGAGTGCATCAGTACCTCACATTTTCAAAACATCAGCAACAGTCGTGCTGTTCATGCTCGCATCCTTCACGCTTATTTTCGCCGCCGGCTGCAATACCGTTGGCTCTGACGCTGAGCCTTACACTGATTTCCGCTCGCAGCTGCGCATCACCCTTGAGCTGAGTGAGCGCGAAATCGAGCCGGGGCAGCCCTTTACGGCTACGCTCTCCATGCGGAACGTGACCGGGCAGGCAGTGGGGCTCGTTAGCAGTCCGCCGCGTATCTCGGATATTCTGGTGCGGCAGGGTGGCGAAGTGGTCTGGATTTACGGAACCGCTTCAGGCGGGCCGGGCGTATTCGGGTACCACGGTATTGAAGTGGGCAAAACGCTTGATACTCAATTTGAGATGAAAGCAACGGAGCGCCGGTACGATCCGGAAACCCAAACCTATAGTGATGTACCCCTGGCGCCGGGCGATTATGTCCTGCATGCCATCCCGAATGTGGTGTATGTGAATGATGAACTGATGCGCCTGCCTGAGATGGAAGTTGCTTTCCGGGTTAAAGCAGCGAACTGACACAGTTGTTAATCGGGATGCATGAAACGGGAAGCGGGAAGCGGTTTTACTTTGAAATCTAAGCCGCTTATTATATTTTAAGTGCTGAGTGCTGATTTTATTGAACCTGATTCCTGCCCCGATTCCGGTTTCTGCAAAACAGACCATAGCTGATCGCTATGGGTACGGCTCAGCAGTATTAATACCCCCATCTTCTATATTTCAAAAACCTATGTATAAATCATCTTGCCGGGCTGGCGTAAGCCCTGTGATATCTGTGTTTTGGACCCTCCTGTTCCTTCTTTTTGTAACCGCAGCACCGGCCATCAAGGCCCAGACGGTACAGGTCGGGCAGGGCAGTTACAGCCTAACCTTGCCTCCGGGTGCTTTAGGCCCCACCCTTGCCAGCGGTCAGCCGGCTGTGCCGCTGATCTCGGATTCATTCACACAGCCGGTGCAGACCAGCAACTTCTGGAGCAGCATCCTCTTTCCGTTTTTCGGCGATCCGCACTCAGCCCCGCTATACGCCCATCCGCTTTCCCTCAAGGCGGCCCCTGACGGCCTTCAGCTCGGCTACACCGCTAATGCCGTTGTTGACGGGCGCGCTTACAGCTTCCCCTATACGCCTCATCTGATTGTGGGTGTGCAGGGCATGTCGGCTCCCGATACCAAAGTGCTGCACTACGGCGACTGGACTGTTACCGGCGAGTGGCAGGGCAACGGCCGTGAGATGCTCGCCACCCTCGGGCACGGGCTTCCCTTCGTCTATTTCGAAATCAGCGGCGGATCTGCTCAGATTACGCCAACCTCCGCTGCCTCGGTCTGGCATCAGCAGGGGGAAGTGCTTGGCGTAACGGTCGGCGGCGAGCACTATGCCCTCTTTGCGCCCACAGGCTCGCAGTGGCAGACCGGCGGACAATTCATCAGCACCCTCAACGGGCAGGGCTTTCTGAGCGTGGCTGTGCTGCCGGATAACACGCCCGAAACCCTCGAATTTTTCCGCGCACGGGCGTATGCTTTCGTGACCGATACGCACGTGAACTGGGAGTACGACGAAGCCAACGCCCTGCTCCGCAGCACCTACACCTTCGAAACCGAGCTTCGCGACACCGCCCCGGGCAACCTCAACGAAACCCTCTCTGCACTCTACCGCCATCAGTGGCTGAGCGTGCAGCAGGCTGTGACCCCTTACCGCTACAACTCCCCAAGGGGGGAGATGAAGCTCTTTGCCGGCAACAGCTTCACGACGGAGCGCCGCTTTGTGGGGGTGCTGCCCTCCATGCCCGATGCCGGTGCCTACAACCGCGCGCAGATGCTGCAGCTTGTAAATCAGGTTGCGCAGGGCAATCTCGGCGGCGGACCAACCTACCAAAACGGCAAAGATATGGCGCGTTTTGCACACGTTATTCACATTGCCGATCAGCTGGGCGAGCCTGCTGCCGGTGCCAAAGCGCAGCTCATGAACAAGCTGAAGGCACGGGTCCAAAACTGGCTCACGGCAGGCGGAGATCAGCAGTATGTTTACAATGAAATGTGGAACGTACTCACCGGCTATCCTTCTGATCACGGCGCAAATACGCAGATCAACGACCACCATTTCCACCATGCCTACCTGATTATGAGCGCGGCTACCATTGCACGCTTCGACCCCGAGTGGGCGGCTCAGGAAAACTGGGGCGGTATGGTTAACCTGCTGGTGCATGATGCCAACAACTGGGACCGCGATAACGAGATGTTCCCCTTCCTGCGCTCCTTTGATGTGTACGCGGGTCATTCCTGGGCATCGGGTCACGGCGCCTTCGGCGACGGTAACAATCAGGAATCAAGCTCCGAAGCCATGAACTTCGCCTCGGCGGCCATCCTTTGGGGTGAAGTAACGCAGCAGCCGGAAATCCGCGATCTGGGGATCTATCTTTATACAACCGAAGCTGCCGCCATCCATCAGTACTGGTTCGATGTGGATGAGGAAGTTTTCCCGCCGGGCTACTCCTACACTGCCCTCGGCATTGTTTGGGGCAACAAAGGCAACCATACCACCTGGTTCGGCCTTCAGCCGGAATTCATACACGGCATCAACATCCTGCCGGTGCACAGCGGCTCGTTTTATCTGGGCGAGCATCCTGAGTACGTAATTCACAATTTCAACGTAGCCTCAAGTGCGGCCGGCGGGCAGCTCAACCTCTGGAAAGACATCTTCTGGAAGTACCTCGCCCTGGCCGATGCTGAACAGGCCCTGGCCTTCCTGCAGGCCGACCCCAACTACGACCGCTTCGACGGAAACTCCCGAGCCCACACCCTGCACTGGATTCACAACCTGAGAACGCTCGGCCGGGTCGATTTTACCGTACATGCCGATATCCCGACTTTTGGCGTCTTCATAAATTCGGATGGCGGGCGCAGCTATGTGGCCTACAATGCCGGCGACAGCCCGCGCCTCGTTACCTTTTCGGACGGATTTTCGATGGAAGTGCCCGCGCGGGAGCTTGCCGCTGAAATAGCCGGTGAAATTCCCGATACCGAAGTGAAGCTCCCGATCCGCTTCGACAACGAGCTCATCGACTGGAACGGAACCTTTGTGAATTTCGACGGCGGCGTAAGTACCGTAATCGAGAACCCGGATCAGAGCGGTATCAATACCACCTCACGAGTAGCGCGCATGGTGAAGAACGACGGCGCGCCCTGGGGCGGTTCCCTCATCCCGCTTTCCGAGCCCTTCAATCCTGAACAGCCAGTGAAAATTCAGGTCTGGGCGCCGCGTGCAAACACAAGCCTGCTTTTCAAAATTGAAAACGGTGCAGATAACTCACGCAATTTTGAGGTAAACCAGACCATCCCGGCCTCCGGGGAGTGGGTGGAAATGACCTTCGACCTCAGCGGTGCGAATCCCGATTTTACCTACGATAATATCGTGCTGATTTTCGAGCTCGGTACCCCCGGCAACGGCAGTGCGGATTTCACCTGGTACTACGATAACATCGCTTACGTAAGCCCAACGAGCACAGGTCCTGAAGATGAGGTGCCGGCCCGCATCGCACTGTATCAGAATTATCCCAATCCCTTCAACCCGGCAACGACCATCCGGTACGAGCTTCCCGAAGCCGCGGAAGTGCGCCTGAACGTGTACGACCTCACCGGCCGCCTCGTAGCAAACTTGGTCGACGGTCAACAGGCCGCGGGCGCACACGATATCCGCTTCGATGCCGCGCATCTTTCCAGCGGCATCTACCTGTACCGCCTCCAAAGCGGCGGCCAAACCCTGAGCCGCACCTTCACTCTGCTGAAGTAGCGTCTGACGGAAAAGCAGAAGTCCCGATCCGATCCGCACGCGCCCCGAAAAATCATCCGAATGAAAGTAAAAAGCCTCAGCGCAGTCTCTGCCTGAGGCTTTTTGCTTTTGGTGAGTGCAGCTGTGCAGCGGCAGCGAGCTGACGCCGGCGCATCAAATCCGCAGCAGAGTATCAAATATGCCGGATCTTAAAGTCTGCCAGAGGTATTTGAAGAAGGGGTCCTCAGCGGGGTTTCGCTCATGCCGGATTTCGCCTGTTTTGAGTTCACCGTCGGAGTCAGGGATGTTGTTTGAGCGGAGCAGAATTTCATTTGCAAGAAAGGCGGCGATGCTGCCGGCTCTGGAGTGGCTGTGATCGTCTTTATCAACCGGGCGGATTTTCAGGTCTTCGTAGTGCATGCGGATGATGCCGCTTGCCTGATCATCCAGCATCTCAAATAAAAAATCGACCTCATGGGCATTACCGCCGGTAATTTCCACGCCCGCAAGGTCCATGAAAATGCTGTTGAGCTGTTTCAGATCGAAGGGATCGAGCCTGCCGCTGCCCTGCAAACGGAAGGGGCCGTCGCTGAGGGTAAACCGAAGCTCGGTATTCAGCTCTGCGTGGTTCTGAAGGTAAGTCGCAGCCGTGAGCACGGCCGGCACATCAGACCGGGTGTCGATACCCCGCAGGTTTGCCGTCGTGTTGCTGAAACGGATGGTGCCCGGCCGGAAGCCGTCTGCCGCCTCTTCGGAATAGCTGATGTTGCCGTTTTCAATTTGGATGATACCCACCTCAAAATGAAACGGCAGCCCCTGAACCATGTGATTGAGCAGCTTGGGATTCCGGACGCGCGCTTTCCGGGGCAGCTTCAGGTTGGCGGAAACATCAAGGAAAAGGCTTCCCGCAAAAACCGAATCGGCGATAATGAGGCTCTCGTTGAGGAAAGCAAGGTCATCAATCCCGCTGATGCGCAGGTTTCGAAGGTCAATTTCATACATATCGGTGCGGAAATCACGCGCGCGCATGAATCCGGCGTAGCCCCCGACCGGCACAAGCTGCAGGGCGGCAAGTGAAACGGTGCCCGCTTGCTGAGAAAAGCGGAAGTCAGCCAGGGAAAAACGATAGCGATCATCCGAGAAATAAAAGCCGAGGGTATCAACCCTAACGCTTGTATCGCGGTTTTTCTGAGCGAAGCTGCCCTCTGCTGAATTAAAAGCAAACCCACCGGAAAAGGCAATTTCGCTGTAGCGCTCGCTTGCCTCACCCTGATTGCGCAGCACGAGGGTGCCCTCTCGCAGGCGGAAATCATGAAGGATGATTTTACGAATTGACGGCTGATTTTCTGTGTCGCTTTTGGTTTCGGTTTCCGGCTCATGAGGTGCGGGGGTTTGAAACAGGGAAGGGTCCCAGTCCGCAAGGAAGTCGGATGCTTCCAAATGACTGATTTCCATTCGTTTGCGGAGGAGTCCGCTAAGGCTGAGCCCTTCAATGCGGAAGGAAGCTGCCCGAAACAGCAGGTGCCCTGACGGGATGTGACGGATGCTGATGTCGCTCATTTCAGCGGAGCGGCGCATCAGCGAGACCGAGGCATCCGCCATTTCAACCTGAAAGCCGGCACCAAGTTCTTTGGTCAGCATTGCAGCAATGTCGTCGCCGTTTAGGGAACTGACATAAGCAAAAAGGCCTGCTGTAAGCAGGAGCAGCACAACAACAAGACCTGTAAGCAGCTTTTTCATAACGGGCGGCAGGGGTTAGGAGGATGCGGTTCAGACCGCCGGGGAAGTTAGTGCAAAATACTAATTTTTAGACATTTGCAGCGCTTACAAAATGTCGGGACCGCCCTGAATTCTTTATGGATCTTTTTGGACGTAGCGGCCGGGCTGCATTCCAAAATTACTACAACAAAAAAATCCCTGAAGGGTCGGCAATGCCTTGCTTCAGGGATTCTGAAATGATGAGATTCAGGAAACAGCTGGCATCATGCCATTGGCCGATGCGGAGTCGGGATTAAAACACGCCGCGGCAGTTTTCAGCGAGGGTAACGGTGATGCGGTCGAGCTCGGTAGCGCCCCCGGGGAGTTCTTCATCGGTAAGGCCGGGGTAGAACAGATTGGCCTTCCATTCTTCGATGGTTGCAGTGAAAAAAGCAGAGGCTGCGGCATCAGCTTCATACACAATTACATCATAAGCTTCGTTGAGTGAACCGCCATAACGGGTAATTACCTGCCATTCACCGTTTCGTTTGAAAGACGTATTGGTATGATCTGACTGCGGATAGTAAAATTCATCTGAGGGGCGCAGCAGCACCCAGATGTCTTTATCGTGCCCTTCGGGATAAACACCCATAGTGAGCACCCGGCAGCCGATGGCATCACCTTCTACGGGGGAAGTAATCTGCACACGCTCAGCCGGCAGCGGCACTATAAGTTTACCGGCAGTTGCAACACGCTCCATCTGCCCCTGCTGCGTAACAATTCCGTAAGAAAAGCCGCCGTACAGGATAAGCCCGATACCAAGCACTCCCATAACAACCATAGCCGTAGGGCTGAGGAAGGGTTCGCCGCTTGTACTGCCTCTGATGGTTCCAATAATAGCCGGCAGCACGAGAACCACACCAACGATCACTACAATAATTTCAAAAGTCATATCAGTAGCCTCATTTTAAAATATTAGGGGTTGTTGCAAGATAAAAAAGCAGAACACCGAATCATAGTAAAACCTGCCATAAATGTAACTGTTGCAAGTATTTATGGACGGGATTTGTGCAAAAAAATTGCACGGATGATGGCACGCGGGATGGCACGCGGATTGGGCGGATCGGGCCGGATTTGCGCGGATTTATTTAGATTGGCCGCCGACCACCGCCCGCCGACTACCAGCGCCGGGCTAAAGCCACGGCGCTATTCATGGGTACAGAGCCTGACACACTGACATACTGACATACTGACACACTGACACACTGACACACTGACACACTGATTTCTACTGCCTCGGTATCACATAAAACTCCGTCATGCGGCCGTCTATATAATAGACGCGCTCGCCGTCGAAGAGGGCGTTTTCTTCGAGCATTACGCGGATGCTGCGGTTCCAGGAGGGGATGAAAACCTCGGCGTTGAGCTCGATGGAGTGCGCGGTGTTGGGGTAGAGGGGGTAATCGCCGGAGCCGGGCACGCCGCCCTGCTGATCCCACAGGCCGATGGTAGGGCCCGCACCGTGACCGTGAAAGCCCAGCGGATGCGTGTAAATCGTGGCTTGTATGCCTTCCGCCCGCGCTTTTTGCAGGGCCGCGGCAAGGATTTCGTTGCCGGTGCGCCCCGTCACAAACTCCGCGGTGAGGATATCCTGCAGCCGGTTACCCACTGCGAGCGCGTAGCGGAGGTCTTGCGGTACCTCCGTTTCGCCGGGTCGCAGCACATAGGCGTTCCGCTGCGTGTCGGTGCTCAGGCGCAGGTAGGTGATGCCCAGATCCATATGCACGATGTCGCCGGGCTGAATCACGTTCAGGTCGTAGGAGCCGGAAAAATCCCCCGAGTGCTCATCCTGCTGCGCGCGGATCACCTGAACCGTAGGATGAAACCAGGCCGTCAGCTTCCGCTCGCGGATACGCTCCCGAAACCACCACTGCACGTCGGAAGTCGTCGTAACCCCCGGCGTAATGACCGCTTCCGAAAGGCCTTCCTCAATAATGGCGTGCGCGATGCGGCTCACCTGTCGGTACACCGCTATTTCCTGCGGGGTGCGGGTCTCGAGCCAGCCGACCGAGAGGTTCTCCGCAGATACCACCCGCGGGTGAAACGCTTCGTCGAGGTTGGCCATCAGCAACGAATAATCGGTGAAACTCAGGCCATCAGCCAGCGCAAAGTGCTCCGAAACATTGATACCGATCCTGCGCGGATTGCGCTCTGCAATGACCTCACCGAGGCGCTTCCACTGATCCGGCTCCTCATCCACAAACCACTGCGTCTCAAAAAAGCCGATATTGTAGCGCGCAACGGCAAGACGTTCCACCGGCTGACCGTTACCGGGATCGAAAAACACGAGGATGGTCGTCCGCCGCGAGGACTGCCAGGTTGCCGGCAGCATGGTGAGCAGCACCGGATCTTCGTTGTACTCCCGGGCAATCAGCACCCACATATCGATGCCTTCCCGCCGCATCAGTTCCGGAACAAGATTATCGAGCCGGTACTCAAGCCACGAATCAATCACCTTCGCCCGCTCCTGCATGGGCAGAATGTGCGGCTCCCCAGCCGCGGACGAAGACTGAGCCGTTGCAGCCCCGCTGAACAACAGCAGCAGAGTTGTGAAAACCAACAGAAAGGAGAGGGTGAAGATGTTTTTCATAGCAAAGAAAATTTGAGGGAAGGATGGATGGATGAGGGAAGGAGGCAGACTTCCGCCAAAATACTCAGAACAGAGGAATGGATGGCACGCGGATTTTTAGAATGACCGCTGACCGCTGACCGCTGACCGCTGACAGGAGACAGGAGACAGGAGACCGGAGACCGGAGACCGCCGACCACCGACCACCGGCGCCGGGCTAAAGCCACGGCGCTATTCATGGAATCGGAATTTGACACACTGACACACTGACACACTGACACACTGACATACTGACACACTGTACCTGCCCTGCAAGGTGCACATCAGGCTTAGCGCCCTTAATGTAAAGCCAATATTTTCATCAGCAAAATCCGGCCGGCAATCGGAACAGACAGGGGAATTACCTACTTTTAGCCCGTCAGCTCTTTGGGCCTGAAACAGAAAATCTCTTTCTTCAACCCCGCATCATGAACACCCTGTTTCCGATAGGAATCTTTCTCAGCTTCTTTTTCCAGTTTCTGCTAATAACCAAAAAGCGGGTGTCCCTGCCGGATAAAATTCTGGCCGTTTGGATGTTCCTTTTTGGCCTGCATCTGTTCAGCTACTATTTGCACTATCTGGGATACTGGGAAGTCTATCCGCATCTGTCAGGCCTGCATCACCCTTTCCCGCTGCTTCACGGGCCCTTTTTGTACCTGTACGTCCGGTTTTCCCTTCAAAGCGATCAGCACTTCAGCCGGCAGAATTACCTTCATTTTATTCCGGCCCTGCTCTGCTATCTCTACATGATTCCCTTCTTGTTTTTTTATTCGGCTGAAGAAAAACTGCTGGTAAATCAGGGGATGACAGATGACTACGCAACTTTCATCACGCTCTCCGTTTTTGCTTTCATCCTTTCGGCCGTAAGCTATGCCGTTGCTTCGTTCCGGCTGGTAAAGCAGTATGATGAGCTGGCGGGTCAGAATTTTGCAAACCTGGAGCAAATCGACCTCATCTGGCTGAGGAATTTTATTTTGGGTATGGGATGTACTTTTTCCTTTGCAATCCTTTTTCTTTTGCTGGAAGAAGGCTTCGGAATGGACTTCGGTTTTAATACCGATCTGGTGTTTTATCTGCTGCTCATCACCTTTATTATTTACCTGGGGTATTCCGGAATCCGGCATCAGAGCATTTTTACGGATTCTGATGAAACTGCCGTGCAAATCGCCCAACCCAAAAGCACCGCTGAATACGCCCGTTCGGGACTTAAAGACGCTGACGCCCTGAGGTATCATCAGCAGCTTCTGGAGCTGATGAAAACCCGCAAACCCTATCTCGAACCCAAGCTCACCCTGAGCAGCGTTGCCGATGACCTGGGGGTTTCAGTCAATCATTTGTCGCAGCTTATCAATCAGTATGAGCAAAAGAATTTTTTTGATTTCGTGAATTTATACCGGGTTGAAGAATTCAAGCAGAGGGCTGCCGATCCCGCCAATATGAACTTCAATATATTGTCAGTTGCCTTTGATTGCGGGTTTAATTCCAAATCTGCCTTTAATCAGGTTTTCAAAAAGTTTACCGGAAAAACACCCTCACAGTTTTTGACAGAACAGAAGCAGGGGATGGCAGGGTAGCAGGGCAGTGCAGGCGCAGCTGAAAATTAGGGCTTACAGCATGAAAACCCGGGAACCGGACTCAGGTTAAAAGGGGGGCGACAAAGGGGGCGAATGGGGTGAATGCGCCCGAAAGAGGCATCCTTTAGCAGCTGTAACTGCCGGAGGAGGCTGCAAACAGTTTTTTTTGATATTCCTTCAGGCTAAAAATAATCAGTTGTTTAGGGGTTGTCGGGACGTCCCGTCCTATAGGTTCGGACCATAAAAGGGCACAGGCGTACCCGCCCGGACGATTAGCGGCTTAATGATGCGCATCTTTGCAGAAGTAGTCACAGAAACTGTGCACCGCTAACACAATTCATAAACCGTTGAAACCAACCCAAAAACAGAAATCAGTTCAGCTGATATTTTTCGGAGTCCTTTGTCTGATCAGCATTGCAGTGATGATAATGGTGCTTTGGATCAGTATTTCGAACAGCATGAACTGAATTCGGTACGACCCAAAAGATTATTATTATGAAACCACTAAAGTATTTGCTTGTAATTTTTGCAATTAATTTTATGATATATGTGCCCGAAATTAGTGCACAGCCTCTTGTACAAAACATAAAAGGAAATGTGTACGATATACAGTCGAGGGAAACCCTCATAGGAGCTACGGTCATCATACTGAACAGCAGTCCGCTGCAGGGTGCCTCCACGAATGCGGACGGTAATTTTTTGATATCCGGTGTTTCCCTTGGCCGCCATTCTGTTCAGGTAAACTATGTGGGCTATGAGCCGGTAATTATCCCGGAAGTTGAAGTGACATCGGCCCGTGAAGTGGTGCTGCAAGTCGGGCTGCGGCAAACCGTTACAGAAATGGACGAGCTCACCATCACTCCGGGAATCGTTAAATCGGGTGCGCTTAACACCATGGCAACGGTCAGTTCCCGCTCCTTTAGCGTGGAAGAAACCCGTCGTTACGCCGGCGGCCTCGACGACCCGGCCCGGCTGGTGTCAGCTTTTGCAGGTGTTGCCGTCGGAAATGTTCAGAATAATGCCATCATCGTAAGAGGCAACAGCCCCAAGGGCATATCATGGCGGGTTGAAGGGGTCGAAATTCCGGCGCCTCACCACCTGGCAGGCGGCAATGTGGCAGGGGGTGGCCTCGTGACCCTGTTCAGCAGTCAGATGCTGGCCAATTCCGATTTTCATACGAGCGCTTTTCCGGCTGAATTTGGCAATGCCCTTGCCGGCGTTTTTGACATGAATTTGCGTACCGGCAACAGCGACCGCTACGAGCACACCTTTCAGGCCGGCACGCTGGGTATCGATTTTGCCTCAGAGGGGCCGCTTATGCGGGCATCAAATGCATCATATCTTTTTAATTACCGGTATTCTACGCTTGGGCTGCTCACCGATATCAACGTGATCCCCACGGATCAGCAGATCAGGTATCAGGATCTGGCCTTTAAATTCAATATTCCCACCCGCAAGGCCGGCACCTTTTCCTTTTGGGGGATGGGCGGCATGGATGCGATGCGGCAGCCGCTGGAAACGAACCCCGAAGCCTGGGACAACGACTGGGACCGCGTAACCTTCGACTGGAACGTGGAAATGGGCGCTACAGGTCTTAATCACCGGATCATGACCGGCCGGCGCACCTACATCAGCAGTACGCTTGCCGCCACCGGTATGCGCAATCGTATGGATACCATGCGACAGGATGATGATCTCGTGCCGCATCCCGATCTTCAGGCACATGACAACACCGGAAGGCTTACAGCAAGCGCGTACATCAGCCACACATTCAGCTCCCGTTTAACTGTCCAAACCGGCGCATCTGTGAGCAGGCTGCAGTACAATCAGGATTTTAGCAGCACCATCGACAGCGCCCCCGAAACCTACCGCAATTTAGTAAACGAAAGCGGCTCGGCCTATACGGCATCGTTCTACACACAGTCGGGCTGGAACCTTAGTCCGCGGCTCGTACTAAACTCCGGCATACACGGCAGCTACTTTGGCCTCAGCAACGCCTTCACGCTTGACCCCCGGGCAGCGCTGCGCTGGAACGTGAACCCGAACCATGCCATCAGCATCGGCTATGGCAGGCACAGCCAGACCGAAGAACTGAAAATCTATTTTGTGCGTCAGGTATCCGACGGAATTACAGCTACCCCAAACCGCAGCCTGAAGCCTGCAAGAGCGCATCATTTTGTTATTGCCTACGACTGGCAGATCAGCGAAAACATGCGCCTGAAAGCCGAGCCCTACCTTCAGTTGCTGCATGATGCACCGGGCGCAGCCAACAGCTCCTTTTCTATGATAAATTACAAGCAGGACTGGGCCTTCAGCGAAGTGCTTGAAAATAACAACACAGGCAGAAATGTGGGTCTTGATTTAACTTTCGAGCGCTTCCTGAACCGGGGCTACTATTTTCTGATAACGGGATCGGTATTTTCATCGCGTTACAAAGCAGACGACGGTATCTGGCGCAACACCCGTTATGACAAAGGTTTTGTAGCCAATGCCCTGTTTGGCAGAGAGTTTGCCTTCCATAACAACCGCAGCGTTTTGGGCATCAACACCCGCCTGAGCGTAACGGGCGGGGAGCGGGTAAGTCCGGTACTCGAAGAAGAATCTGCTGAAAGAGAGCTGGTGTTCTTTGATGAAACAAGGGCTTTCGAAAATCAGCTGCCTGCCTCCGTTTATCTGGATCTCTCGGTAATCTACAGAAGAAACCGTGCACGCTACTCAGGGGTCTGGGCGCTTCAGGTCAAAAACCTGCTGGCACAGCCCATGCCCGAGGGGTACAACTACAACTACAAAACCCAAAGTGTGACCCTCGATAACACGGTAGTTGTGATACCAAGTATCAGCTACAAAATCGAGTTTTGATGCAGGGATCCTGTTAGGATTGACCGGGGGGCAGCGGGGGCGGGGCATGGCATGGTGGATGGTTCGGATTTTTTAGATTGACCGCCGACCGCCGACCGCCGACCGCCGACCGAAGCCAAAAGCTAAAAGCAAAAAGCCCCGAAACCCCGGCAACAGAGACATGTGAGGGATCTCCTTCGTTGGATTACGACCCGGATGATGGCACGCGGATTGAACGGATCGGGCCGGATTTTTGCGGATTTTTTTATGGGATGATTTATGGCGGAAAGATGAAAACTTCAGGGGTTTAAAACCCCTCCACCCGAAGTTTTTTCAGGCATGCGGCTCCGGAGGAGCCCAAGCTTTGTAGCATAAGCGCCCGCCACCCCCAAACCCGGCGCGGCTCGCCGCGCCGGGTAATTCATCCGCGAAAACGGTGGTGGTGGGCCAGACCTGACAGGTTTCCAAAACCTGTCAGGTCTTTGCAGCGTAGCCGAAGAATCCCGCAGCACCGGCCACGGCGCCCTGATCGCCGGATCCTTCGACTCCGCCTCCGCTGCGCTCAACTAATATATGATGACAGGGCCGGTTTATTAAACGACCGGCGCGGCTCGCCGCGCCGGGTATATAAAAGTCATCCAAGATATTACTCCAGGATTTATTCACCTAAAAAGGCTCAAAGCTGGTGCTTCCGGGATGACGGTGGGGGGCTTAAAGCTATCGATGAAATGCTTTATTTGTAGGATTTCTGCGGTATAATATATGGCGGTATTTATACCCTTTGGGCCTGGTTATGGCGCAAAATACAACATCCATCAAATATGATTATACTTTCTTGTCGGTGCTTACAAGCGCTTTAAAACTATAAATTCTGAAAATAGATTACGGGTCAATCAACAGATTCAAATCGATTAATTTTGTAAGAACATATATTTATTAATAACAATTACTTGTGTGTATAATTCTTTTTCTTAACCGTACACTTGTAGTATGATATCTGCAATAATGAAAGAGCACTACAGTAACCGGGAATCCTTGTTGGTGAACTCCCGTGCGACAATCAGTATTGAGCCTGGCAACAATAGCTGTATAGCAGGCCAAAATATTAACTCAAAGACACATATACCGATGCTGCTGTGAAGTATAGAAGCGGAGAACCTGCTGATGCCGCCTATGCAACACCTTACAGAATTCCGGATAAGCAAAAACTTACATCCCTTAAATACCTTCTGTTAATCAGTACAAAATAGGTTGCTTCATGGCCTATAATTAGTATTTTAAATTTTCCAGCGTGTCATTTTCATCTGTTATGATGTACCTTAAAACAGTAAGAAGCAGCACTCCAAGTTATTTACATAAACATTTCACATGAGCACCCGATTTTTTACGAACACGGAAGACAAAACAGTTTTTCAGAAGTTTAAGGGCATTTTGGAGCATATGCAGGGCGTGTATGCTTTTCATGCGGTAGTCGGGTATTTTCGTTCTTCGGGTTATTTTGCCTTACAACCCTATCTGTCTAAAATAAAAGATATCAGGATTTTAGTTGGTATAAATGTAGACCAGATGTTTGCAGATGCGCAGCGGAAGGGGTTGCTTTACTTTGGTAATGAAGAAAAGACCAAAGCTGAATTTATGAAGTGGTTTATCCGTGACCTTAAGGAAGCTAAATATTCGCAGGAAGTTGAAGAAGGGATACTTCAGTTTATTAAGGATCTTACTGACGGCCGTATTGAGGTTCGGGCTCACAATTCGAAAGCCATTCATGCCAAATTTTATATCTTTCTTCCGGAAAACCACTCTGAACATACTGACGGCTGGGTCATTATGGGGTCCTCAAACCTCACGGAAGCTGGCCTTGGCATTAAAAAGTCACCTAATTATGAGCTGAACATCGCCCTTAAGGATTATGATGATGTATCGTTCAGCAAAACGGAATTCCAAAAACTCTGGGAACAATCAACAAGCATTCTCCCGGCTGATATTCAGGAATTTAAAAAGAAAACCCATATAGGGCAGTCTTTCACGCCTTTTGAGATTTATCTGAAACTGCTGATTGAATATTTTGGGAAGAATATTGACTATGACCCTGATACCGTAGGTGATCTTCCAAAATCCTATAAAAAACTCAGCTATCAGGTGGATGCTGTAAATCAGGGGTTTCAGATGCTGATGGAGCATAACGGGTTTTTTCTGGCTGATGTGGTCGGCCTCGGAAAAACAGTGGTAGCATCTATGATTGCCAAACGGTTCCTCATTGCCAACGGTTCGCTGAATACCAAAATTCTGGTTGTCTATCCTCCTGCTCTCGAGAAAAACTGGAAAAATACCTTTCGACTGTTCGGAATTGACCGGCATACCAAGTTTATCACTAACGGAAGGCTCGAAAAAATTCTAATCGGCGACGACCTCAACTACTGGCCGAAGGAGGAGTACGATTTGATTCTTGTGGATGAAGCCCATAAGTATCGCAACCACACTTCGCAAAGTTTTGGTTTTCTGCAGCGTATATGCAAGGCACCGCGCAGTGGGGAGGGGCTGGTTAAAGGCAAAAACAAAAAGGTTATTCTTATTTCGGCTACCCCCTTAAACAACCGGCCACAGGATTTATACTATCAGCTGCTGCTGTTTCAGGATGCCCGTAGAAGCAGCCTTCCGGTTACAAACCTGCAGTCGTTTTTTGGACCCATAATCCGTGAGTACCGTGAACTGATGCGGGATGAAGAACCCAATATCAGCCGTATTCGCGGGCTTTATAATGTGATCCGCGAGAAAGTGATAGCCCAGATTACGGTGCGCCGAACAAGGAGGGATTTAAGAAATTACCCCAAGTATGTGGATGATCTCACCGAACAGGGCATACTATTTCCTGAAATTGCACCGCTTAAAGCCGTTCAGTATGATTTTGACGCAAAACTCAGCAAGCTTTTTTATCACACTGTTTTTTACCTCACCGATGAAGACAAGGTAGGCTATAACCGATATCAGGCCATTCGTTATTTAAAGGAGGAATTACAGGAAGCGTATTACGATCAGGCAGTTTTGGTTTCAAAAGCCCTCGCGGGTATAATGAAAACCCTTATGATCAAGCGGCTTGAAAGCAGCTTTCACGCGTTTAAAATCACCCTGAACAACCTGCTGGTTTCGACCCGCCGAATGATTGAAATGTTTGAAAACGACCGGGTACTGATTGCGCCTGACCTGAACATCAATCAGTTAATCGAAAAAGGCTTTACCATTGAGGAAATCGAGGAGCTCATTCTGGAGCTTTCAGTAGAAAACCCCAAAAACAACATCTTCCGGGCTGATGATTTCGAACCCGTTTTCTTCCAAAGCCTTCAAAAAGATGAAGCGCTACTCAGCGAGCTTTACGGTGAATGGATGAAGGTGAAGCAGGATCCCAAACTGGATCAGCTATTTAAGTCGCTTGATGATGAACTGCTTGGCCCTGACCGTAACCCGACAGGTCAGCTTGTTATCTTCACAGAGAGCAACGATACGGCCGAATATCTCGCAGAGAAGATTTCGGCGCGAACCCGGAAGGGAGTGCTTAAAATTTCATCTGAAAACCGTAAACAGGTTTTCGAAACCATTCAGGCTAACTTTGACGCCAACTACATCGGCAAACGCAAAGATGACTATCAGTTTCTGATAACAACGGATGTTTTGGCTGAGGGCATTAACCTGCACCGGGCCAACGTAATGGTGAACTACGATACGCCCTGGAACGCCACCCGCCTCATGCAGCGGCTTGGGCGCATCAACAGAATAGGTAGCGTGGCCGGGGTTGTGTATAACTATATTTTTTATCCCTCTCAGCATGGCGATGAAGAAATCAGGCTGTATAAAAACGCATTAATTAAGCTACAGGGCTTCCATACGGCTTACGGTGAAGATGCCAAAGTTTTCACGCATGAAGAGCTGGTTGAACAGTTTGAGCTGTTTAAGGAAGGTATGCCCGATGAAGAAGACAAACGCCTGCTATACCTCCGCTTCATCAGAGAGTTTAAAGATGCCAACCCGAGGGAGTTTAAGCGCATAAAAAACTTTCCCTTAAAGGCAAGAACCGCCCGAAAAAATGCGAATGCCCAAAAACCGGACTCGGTTAATGCGTCCCTCATTTTCCTGAAATCGCAGTACAAAATGGAATTCTACCGGGTAAGCAGGGATAATGAAGTTTCAGCACTTACTTTTCTGGAAGCTGCTGAACAGTTTGAAGCTTTGGCCACCGAGCCCGGATACGAACTACCCCCGGTTCATTTTGAAAATGTACAGGCCGCCCTTGATGAGTTTGATAAAGATTTTCTGGGGGCTGTTACCGAAACCGTTACCACAACCGACAAGGCCGATGCGATTTCAGCACAGGCCAAAAAGTTTCTCAGAGATTTTAAATCCGTAAGCCGCAAAGCAGACACCAAAAAAGCCTGCGCGGCACTGATTACGCTTATTGATAAGGGCACGTTCACCCCTTTGCCAAATGAAATCCGGAAACTCAAGCGGCAGCTCGATAAAAGAGCCATTACCTACGGGCAGGCTGATAACCTGATTGTAGCCCTTGCACAAAAATATGATGCACCCGATCCTGAAGACACCGATGGCAGCTTTCAGCTTGAAACGGATCTGAATGTGACGCCTGAAATCGTAATCACCGAAACGTTTATTGAATGAGGGGTAAAATTAAATATCAGGAAGCATTTCATGACGTCATTAGCCTGATTGAGGAGTCCCGTAAACGGGCTTATCAAAAGGTTAATGAGGAATTGGTATTGCTTTATTTTAACATCGGCAGGATGGTTTCAGAAAAGGTTGAGGCCGGTTCGTGGGGAGACGGCTCTGTTAATGAACTGGCGACTTTCATCAATAATCGGTTTCCTGAGCTCAGGGGCTTTAACCGCCGGGGCTTGTATCGTATGAAGCAGTTCTATGAAACCTACACCTCAGACGAATTTGTGGCAGCATGGATGACCCATCTGAACAGGAAGCCCGATGATATGCCGGAAATTGTGACAACACTGTTGACACAATTGCAATGGTCGTCGCACCTTCATTTGCTGAGTAAAACAAAAACTGCAAGCGAAAAGCTGTTCTACATTGAACTCGCTATCGCAGAAAACCTGACCGTTCGTGAACTTGAAAGACAGCTTAATACTGCCGTATATGAAAGAACGCTGCTGGTGAACAGAAATGTGAGTGTAACACACAAAAACATACCCTCCCATCTGTTTAGGGACCCGTACATTTTTGAATTTTTATCTCTTCCAAAAGATCATTCTGAAAAAGACCTTGAATCGGCACTTGTACAAAACCTGAAAGATTTCATTTTGGAGGTAGGCAAAGGATTTGCTTATATGGGTAATCAGTATCGTATTCAGGTTGGGAACAAAGATTATTATACGGATTTGTTATTTTTCCATCGCGACCTGCAGTGCCTGGTTTTGTTTGAATTAAAAATTCAGGAATTTGAGCCTGAATTTTTGGGTAAACTCAATTTTTATCTTGAAGCTTTAGACCGGGATGTTAAACGAGCTGCAGAAAAGCCAAGTGTTGGTATTTTACTGTGCAAAGGTAAAGACCATGAAGTAGTTGAATATGCTATGGCACGAAACATTTCACCGGCTGTAGTTGCTGATTACGAAACACGCCTTATCCCGAAAAAAGTGCTTGAAGAAAAGCTGCATCAGCTTAACAACCTCATTAAAAAAGACCTCTGACAAATGGATAAAAAATTACTTCAGGCCATCTTAAGCTCTTCGTTCAGCGATACAGACTGGCTGAATGTACTGAGATCTGTGTTTGGGGCGCGGCAGCTTTTGCAGCAGCCCAAACCCATCTTATTACCGAATACTGAAAAAGCCGATGCCGCTTACGAACTGGGCAGCATTACCACCTCAGATGACCGCATCATCGGTTTATACAAAATTGAGGTGAAGCCTAAGGTTTGGCTGGAACGCAATAAAGTAGGCCTGCGGGAACTTCTGCGAAGCGTTTATAAATATGATGTGGACGGGGCCATAATCGTATTTGTGCAGCACGGGAAGTGGCGTTTATCCTTCGTGTCTGAGATTAAAGTACTAAATGATGAAGGTGAAGTAATTGAGCAGGCAACCGAGCCCAAGCGCTATACCTACCTGCTCGGCAATGGCGAAAAGGTAAGAACCCCTGCAGACCGGCTTCACAAATTAGCCGGTAAAACCCTCTCGCTTCAGGATATTCTGAATGCCTTTAGTGTGGAGGCCCTTAATGAAGAGTTCTACAAAATTATTCAGGCCTTCTTTTATGAGCTGATTGGGGGTAAAACCGGCAAAGGCAGGAAAATGACCGACTATGGGGAGGGCATTTTAAGGCTGCCTGCTGTACCAAAGCAGGAACGGCAGGTCTATCAGGAGTTTGCCGTAAGGCTGATTGGCCGAACCGTGTTCTGCTGGTTCCTCAAAATGAAGAAGTCAGATGCAGGCGAGCCGCTGCTGCCGGATACACTGCTGTCGTCAGCCGCCGTTTATGCGCACCCGAACTACTACCACAGCATACTCGAACGCTTGTTTTTCCAGACCCTGAATACGCCCATGCAGCAGCGTATTGAAGGCCTGCCTGAGGGCGCAGCTGCAATCCCTTTCCTGAACGGCGGGCTTTTTGAGCCGGATGTGCAGGATTACTTTAAGCCGGATTCGTTTTCGGGGCTCAGCAAAAACATAAATACCCTGCTTATTGCCGACGACTGGTTCAGCCGGTTTTTTACAGAGCTTGAAAAGTACAACTTCACTATTGATGAAAACTCTGTTACCGATATTGAGGTAAGCGTTGATCCGGAGATGCTTGGCCGCATTTTTGAAAACCTGCTGGCCGAAATTGACCCTGACAGCGGCGAAACCGCCCGCAAAGCCACAGGCAGTTTCTATACGCCCCGTGAAATTGTGGACTATATGGCAACCGAAAGCCTGGTGCAGTACCTGCACAACAAAACGGAGATTGAGCAGGATAAACTCAGGCCGGTGTTTAAACTTATGGAGGCTAAAGACCCGGAGTTCAGCACATCAGAAAGGGAAAAGATACTCAATGCCCTTGATGAGGTGAAAATTCTGGACCCGGCCTGCGGCTCGGGTGCGTTCCCGATGGGAGTGCTTCAAAAAATAGTACAGGCCCTGCAAAAGCTTGATCCCGATGCCGAATGGTGGAAAAACAGGCAGGTTTCGCGCATTAATAATGCAATTGTACGAAAACAGCTCAAAGAAAAGCTGGAAGCCTCCGGCGTGGAGTACGCCCGCAAAATAGGCGTAATCCAAAACTCGCTCTATGGGGTGGATATACAGCCAGTAGCAGCCGAAATTTCCAAACTAAGATGCTTCCTCACCCTTGTAGTTGATGAAAGCATAAACGACAGTTTGCCCAACCGCGGCATTGAACCCCTGCCGAACCTGGAATTCAAGTTTGTAACGGCGGATACGCTGATAAAGCTGCCTGCAGAAAACAATCAAATACAAATTTATGACGAGAGTGAAGAGAAAAACCCGCTTGAATTACTGAGCGAGCTTGAGGAAATCAGGCAAGAGTATCTCCAGAGCTATGGAGAGCATAAAAATAATCTTAAAGAGCAGTTTAAAAATATTCAGGAAAAAATAGCCAAACAACAAATTGGACTCGGCAGAAGGGTTGACCCTAAAAGCCGCGCATACCTTATTAGTTCATGGAATCCTTTTGGTCATGACAAATCCGATTGGTTCGACCCCAAGTGGATGTTTGGCGTGGAGAAGTTCGATGTGGTGATTGGTAATCCTCCATATATAAAAGAATATACAAATAAAGCTGCCTTTGACGGGATTAGGGGTAATAAGTATTATCAAGGTAAAATGGATATTTGGTATTATTTTGCTAGCCATCTTTTTGATTACTTAACGAAAGAAGGAAACTTAACTTTTATAGCAACTAATAATTGGGTAACCAATGCCGGAGCCTCTAAATTTAGAGATAAAATCACAAATGATTGTGAAATAATTCAGCTTATTGATTTTGGGAATACAAAAGTCTTCTCAAGTGCTGATATTCAGACAATGATACTTATTGCAGAAAAAAAGTCGCATAAGTCTAGCTACAAATTTGAATTCAGGGCAATTGAAAGTAATACAGCCACCCTAAAAGACTCTATCAATATGTTGTCAGGCATACCGGGAGACAAATATTTTATTGCTAAACAAATATTTGATCGTGATTTGTTTAGATCCAAAAATTTTGTGTTTAACACATCTATCAATGATACATTATTAAATAAAATCAAGAAAAAAGAAAATTTCAAATTTCATCCTCGAGAAGAAATTGCACAAGGTATTGTGGCGCCTCAAGATTTTTTAAATAGAAAAAATAAAATAATACTTGGTGAAAAATTTATTGAGGGTCAAGGTATATTCAATTTGACTATAGAGGAACTCAACTCTTTGAATTTAACACATCGCGAAAAATTGTTAATTAAACCTTTTTACACTACTTCGGAGTTAAAGAGGTTTCATGGGAAGAGAGAGAATAAACTTTGGATTATTTACACAGACTCTAGGTTTAAGCGTGATTCTGAAATTTTACCTTACCCTAATATTAAAAATCATTTAGACCAATTCAGGGATGTAATTACATCTGATAACTGGCCTTATGGATTACATAGGGCCAGAGATGAACGGTTTTTTAAAGGTGAAAAAATCGTTTCGCTAAGAAAATGCAGTGATAGGCCAACTTTTACATATACAGATTTTGATACTTATGTATCTCAGACATATTATATAATTAAAACCGAAAGGATTAGCAATAAATATTTAACTGGTTTATTGAATTCAAAACTTATAGAGTTTTGGCTGAGATATAAAGGCAAAATGCAAGGCTTTAATTTTCAGATCGACAAGGTGCCAATATTAAATATCCCGATATACAAGCCTGCAAAAATAAGGCCGTTTGAAATAATTGTTGACTATATAATTACTGTTTTGAAGGATGATATAAACATCAACTCCCACGTCCCAAACTCCCACATCTCCCAACTCTTCGAAGATGTAATAGACGCTATGGTGATGGAGCTGTACTTCAAAGAAGACTTTGAAAAGGCGGGTATTGAGTTTATCAAGTATGCCGAGCGGGATTTTGAGAATATAGAAGGTAAGCAGGAGTTTGAACAAGCTGAAATCATCCACCGAGCGTATCAGATGTTGCGAGAAAAAGACAATGAAATCCGCAACAACCTGAAATTAATGGATATAAAACTGGCAGATATTGTAGCACCAATTAAAGCTGCTAAGTGATGAACAAGATTAAGCAAATCAAGCTCAAGCATTTCAAGTTCTTCTATGGGGAAGTATCCATTGATTTAGAGAGAAATCATGCTCTGATATTTGGTGAAAATGGGAGTGGTAAAAGTAGTTTGTATTGGGCTTTATATACCTTCTTACAAAGCGTTTTTAAGTCAGACCCAAGCAAAGTTCAGAAATACTTTAATCCAAGACATGAAGAGAATTTGCGTAACCGCTTTGCAGATGATGAAGATGACAGCTATATCAAAATCGTTTTTGAAGACGATTATGGATCAATCAGTGAGAAAACCATTTCTCAAACTATTGTAAACACACGCCCATCAAGAACGGACACCCTCGTTCAACAAGCTACGCAAGGAAGTGAGTTGATTAATTACAGGCTGCTGTCAAAAATTCACGACTTCAAAAACCCTTTTAAGATAGATATTTTTCCATTGATGGATAAAGACACGTTAATGTTCGTGAATTTTAGAGAAGTTCTGGTTCGACATGATGGAGCAGCTGCTACTTCAAATGCGCAAGATTGGTGGGAATATATCAAGCCTGGTTTACACCCAAGAGGTAAAATGCACGAGCAACCTTATAAAACTTTTGCGGCATCCGTTGAAAAATTCAACTCGGAATTCAGATTTTATATAGATTCTCTCGTAGAATCTGTAAATGAGTATTTAGTAAAGTTTATGCAGCCATTCACCATAAATTTTGATTTGGTAGAATGTACTTATGATGCATTTGAACTAGGTAGCACTACTAAACGTAATCGTAAGACCATACCGCCAAAAATTTATTTACATACCAATTTCAACCACAAGAAATTATCTGAAGAGAAACGATTAGTTGCCAAGCCACATATTTTTTTAAATGAAGCAAAACTCACGGCCCTTGCACTTTCCATCCGTTTTGCAATGCTTGACCAAAAAATTGATACTTCGAATGTTGCAGACGATACAGCAAAGTTCTTAGTGCTCGATGACCTGCTTATAAGCTTAGATATGAGCAACCGGGAAATTGTTTTGGATATAATTCTGAAAGAGTTTTCTAATTACCAGCTCATTATCCTTACTCACGATCGCAATTTCTTTGAGTTATTGCGTCATAGAATAAAAAAGTTTGGTCAAAATGATTGGAAATATATTGAGATGTATGAGTGTGAAAAAAATGGAATTCCTCAGCCATACTTAAAGACATCAGACACATATCTAGACAAAGCTGAAAAGTATTTTAATTTAAAAGAATATGAGATTGCAGGTAATTTCCTGAGAAAAGAAGCGGAATCTTTCTGTAAAGAGTTTTTGCCGAAAAGGTGGCAATATACAGTTGAATATAATTTACATGATTTGGTTGGTTTAATTAAACAAAGCTTGCAGTTTGCCAAAAGCGCAGGTTTAGATAAGACTCTTTTTGAAGATTTAGACAGTCACA
Source organism: Cyclonatronum sp. (assembly GCF_022565315.1). Classification (NCBI taxonomy): domain Bacteria; kingdom Pseudomonadati; phylum Balneolota; class Balneolia; order Balneolales; family Cyclonatronaceae; genus Cyclonatronum; species Cyclonatronum sp. The sequence continues at coordinate 25,876 of NZ_JAIUMX010000042.1, forward strand.
GAAAATTTGTTTTCAACCCTTCGAGTCACGATAGTTATGATGTTCCAAAGTTCAATAGCGAAATTTATAATTGTTTGAAAACACTCAAAGCACTTCGAGAAATAAAGAACGAGCCTTTTTCAAAGAGAGGCGAGCTATTTGAGTTTGAATTTACCACTGCAGACAGTTCAAAAATCTACAAATTTGAAATCAAGCTTGAGGATGATTTTCGCCTCCTTAAAGAACCTGGAAAAGAGTCTGTAATTTCAAAGGGAAAAGTAAATTACTGGGTTACTGAGAATGGTATTAAGGGGGAGCTTAAGCACGGAAATATAAATCTAAAGTTATTCTACGATAAAAATTATAAGAAATCAAATAAGGTAAAAAACGCTGACTTTTGGAATGGAATTATTATTTCCGCTAATGGATCACAGCTGAATACATTAAGAAAATACTAGAAAATTATTTGTTTTTGATTTAAATATTGTAGCTAAAAATAAATATTAAATGCAGGTTTTAATTTATGCTTCCTGAACTCCTCACACACTTAAGCGATACGCAGCAATCTCAGGCAGGTACTGCGCGGTATCATCTCGCTGTGCTTACCGATCTTTTTTCACCGCACCTGTTCTCGCATCTCAGAGGAAAGATTAAACCCGGCGTAATCAGGAAGCTGCAGACCTTCCGGCAATATCTTGAAAGTTTCGGTGAAAAGGAGTACGACGGCAGTTTTGTAATTACCATCGAAAGCCAAAAGAGCCTTATCGACAGTTTTACCGCAACAATCGAATTAGAATGGGATAACATAACCTTTCTGCTGAAAAAAGAAACACACAGAGGCCCGACAACAACGACTGAGTATTCTTCCGAGAATTTATCATCAAAATCTCTCACAGCAGATGAAGATGCATTCTTCGGGCAGTTTTATACAACCCTTAAATCGCTGCTATTCGCCAAAACTCCGGCAGACATTACCATCGAATCAGACCTGCCTTCTGATCCCTACAAAAACTTTGATAACCGGCGGGAGCTTTACGAGCAACATCTCAAACGGGTAGCCGATACAATTGTGAAGCAAATTAAGGAGGGGATACATTCGTTTGTAATGCCCTGGCACAAAAACTTTCCGGAAGCCTGGAATCCTGTCACTGGCAGATATTACAGTGGCAGTAACATGCTGATACTCTGGGATGTGTGCAGCAGCCGCAATTACAAGGACAATCACTGGGCTACCATGCCACAATGGCGCAGGAAAAAGGCAACCGTTAAAAAAGGCGAAAAAGGTACGCTGATTATTATTGCCATACCTCTTAAAGAGGAGGAGCTAAAAAAAAGGGCTGAAAAGAAGAAGCTTCAGCTCACCCTCGATCTGATTCCCCCGGAGCATATGCAGGGCGAATTGCCCCCCCTTAAATTCAAATTTGCACGTGTATTCAATGCCGATCAGGTCAGCAATTATAATCCCGGCACTCCTGACCTGTTCGCTCCGGTAATGGATAACACGGAAAGAATCAATTTGTTTATCAGAAACACTGAAGCTGATATCAGAATCGGCGGTTTACGGGCTGTTTACTGGAGTGATAAGGATTACATCGAAATGCCGCACATCGCCCGGTTCCACGATAATCCGGATTTTCCCAAAGTAGAGAGGTATAACAGTGTACTGTTACATGAGCTCATACACTGGACCGGGCATCCTACGCGCTGTAACCGGAAGCTTGGGAACGTATTCGGTAGCCGTGAATATGCTTTTGAAGAATTGGTAGCTGAGTTAGGCGGGGCGATACTTTCAACGGAGTTTCATAATCAGCTCTATCCCCGAAAAGATCACGCTTCCTACATTAATAATTGGCTGAGGGTGCTTGAGCACGATTTTTCTTATTTCACGGAGGCCCTGAAGCTGGCACGTTCGGCTACCTACTGGCTCTATCAGAAAACCGGCATCCAGAATTTTGATCTCAGGGATATTCCGCCAGCAAAAGTAAATCCGGATAAACTTAAGGAGTGGGGCTTTCAGCAAACATAGAAGCCGGGTTATTGCCGGGGAAATCGGAATAACCGCTCAGAACAATAGGATTCCTCAGACACTGTTTGGGGAATTCAAGAACAGATTGCCGGTATTCAGCAGCTGATGGCAAAGGAAGGTTAAGAAACTTGCCGGATTTGGTGAATTCCTTAGGTCTCCTTGCCTTAGGTCTCCTTGCCTTAGGGTTTCGGGTTTTGTGGCAAAGTATGGGGACTTATTTTGCTACCCCGGACACACTTTTTGGGGTACTATCTGAGAACTAGCTTCCTATTTTTTCATTCTGCCTAAGAAAATTCACCTAATAAACGAGCAAACCATTTGGAGTTACACTGTCGCTCACTTTTAGACCTTTAGCATACATCTTATGGAAAGCCTGCAATACACGCTTATCAAATTACAAGAGCAATATTACCGGTACTGCAATATATTATGGATATTCCGGTCCATACTGACCCCCTCTGGCGGTAGCTTTTAGCCGCGAGTTTCAGCCTGCCATTCCGGCGGATGCTGACCCCTGTGTGTGATTTATGTGCGCCATGAATGCGTGCCCCTTTTA
>NZ_JAIUMX010000043.1:0-28159 GCF_022565315.1 Cyclonatronum sp.
CGTTCGATTAGCGTGGAGCAGGCCGATCCCCAAACGAGCAGCAGCAACAGCAGCGCGTGCACGGGCAAAATAAACTTCGGCCATGCCTGAGCCCGCATTGTACTCACCGGCCCGCCTGAATACAATTTCCGTGTTTGATAATGGTTTAAAGTTGGTTTTTTTCGGCTCAAGGCGTAAGTTAAATTTATTACAAAGTCTGCCGGTAGGATCCTTTACCGGAAGAAAAAAGACCTTTTGACAATTGATGATTTCCTGGCTGGCTCAGAAAGCCATCCATCGGAAAAAATCCTGAAAGAACAAGATAGAGCAAGTCTTTCTCAGCTAAAACCAAAGGCGCACAAATTTTAAAGCTGTTTTGTTCTTAGAAAATGGCACACCTGATTCAGGCTGTTATGCCGGCCGGAAGTTGTTTTAATCAACCTACAAATTTTGAATGTTATGTGGAAACAATCAATCCTTGAAACCATCGGCAACACGCCGCTCATTAAGCTCCAGAAAGTGGCGGCTAAAACCAAAGCGACCGTGCTGGTTAAAGTCGAGTACTTCAATCCCGGCCAAAGTGTGAAAGATCGCATCGCCGTTAAAATGATTGAAGATGCCGAGGCGAAAGGCCTCATCAAACCCGGGGGGACCATTATTGAAGGAACTTCCGGTAACACGGGTATGGGGCTTGCTCTTGCCGCTGCCGTTAAAGGCTACAAGTGTATTTTCACCACCACCGACAAGCAGAGCATGGAAAAGGTAAACCTGCTCCGTGCCCTTGGCGCAGAGGTGCGCATCTGCCCGACCAATGTGGAGCCTGACGACCCTCGCAGCTATTACTCGGTTGCCAAAAGGCTGAGCGAGGAAATTCCCAATTCCTATTATCCGAATCAGTACGACAACCTGAGCAACCGTCAGGCACACTACGAAACAACCGGCCCCGAAATCTGGGAACAAACCGATGGTAAAGTGACGCACTACGTGGCAGGTATGGGCACGGGCGGCACTATAACAGGTACAGCAAAATTCCTGAAAGAGCAGAATTCAAAAATAAAAGTAGTCGGGGTCGATTCCGTCGGTTCTGTCTATCTGTCGTATTTCAAGACACGGGAATTTGACAAAACGCAGATTGCACCATACCTGACAGAAGGTATAGGAGAGGATATTATTCCCGCTAATGTCGATTTTGATTACATCGATGAAGTGATTCAGTGCCCCGATAAGGAGGCCTTTGTAACTACCCGTGATCTCGCACGCAAGGAAGGTATTTTCATCGGCGGCTCCTGCGGGGCGGCCGTTTGGGGTGCGCTCGAGTATGCCCGCATCAATAATCTTGGTGAGAATGATGTGGTGGTTGTAATCCTGCCGGACAGCGGAACCCGTTACGTATCAAAGATTTACAACGACGAATGGATGATTCAGAATAACTTCATGGAGCCGCCTTCTTCCCGCGTTGCGGATTTTGTGGTTCGTATGAAGGGTGAAAGCGCCTCAGGCCTGATCGTGGCGCAGGAGCATGAAAAACTTTCGGATGTAATCGACCGCATGAACGAAAGCGGCATTTCTCAGGTGCCCGTAATGGACGGTAATAAATTTACAGGAAGTGTTACCGACTCGATGATTCTTTCCCTTTTAATTCAGGATCCGGGTGCGCGTGGCATGAAAGTTGCCAAAATGATGGACAAACCGTTCCCGGTTGTTGAATACTCGACCCCGTTTCCGGAAGTTACGGCCCTGCTGAATCAGTCGAATCAGGCGGTCGTGGTCCGGATGAAAGACGGCAGCTACGAAATCATCACCAGAAGCGATTTAATCCAGACCCTGTCGGCCTGACCGGATTTTCGAATCCGCCGGAAAACCATCATCCGTTAAATAAACGTACATCAACCCAATCAATCATGGATCAGCAAAAGCAAGGAAAGCAGCAAAAACTTGAAATTGAACTCACCAAAGAGGAAGCCCCCGGCACCTACTCCAATCTCGTGATGATTACACACTCACCCTCGGAGTTTGTGTTTGATTTTATCGCGGTGATGCCGGGCCTGCCCAAAGCCAAGGTGATGAAGCGCCTCGTGCTCACACCCGACCATGCCAAGCGGCTTGCCGGTGCCCTGAATGATAACATCAACCGTTATGAAAAGCAGCACGGCACCATCAAAACCAGCGGAAGGCCCGATGTGCCGTTCAACTACCGCGGTCCGCTGCCTGAGGCTTGATTTTTTCAGTTCCCGAAACCCGAAATCACCCCCGGTTTGCATCAGCAGGCCGGGGTTTTTTTATTTAGGGTGATGGCGAAGAGGCCTCAGCTCAATTCCTGACCTGACACAGACCTTTAGATGCGGCTTTGCCGGTCACATCACGACTATGGTATTCCCGAAAATGAAGGGTGAGCAGGTTTTTCTCCCCGTATTGCTATTATAACAGAAATTCGGCCCCTGTCAGAAAAACGAGGTGCCGCACCTTTATCCCGCATTAATATCATGCGGACAGAAGAGTGCTCAGTTATAAACCGTTGCACACCTATCAGATTGCTGACAAATACTTTTTGTAAACCCGATGCCGGTCCGGTTCTGCAGCACTCATCTCCCCAAAATCGGGCAATACGGGCTCCATTAGGGGGGAGATTAAAAAGCGGTCAGGAAAATTTGGTCAAAACGGCTTGCCCAAGTTTACCTGAGATTCAGTATTATCATTGCTGATGTTGATAATATTGAATTTAAAATAAACATAATGGCAAAAATGTTTTTTGATGTGAAGCTTCGTCGTTTTTTTGGGGCCGCATTGCTTGTGTTATTCATTCAGTTTCCTGCATCCTTACTGCCGGGTAATTCTGAGCTTTACGGAGTGCCCATGCAGCATTTCAATCCTGATGTTTACGAACGGCTGGATATGGATGTAAGGGTGCAAACTGACGGTTCCCTCCTCATCAAGGAAACCCGCAGGTACAACATCTATTTGTTCCGTGAGTATTTCCCCGCTGACATCATACACGGAAACCATCGGATTTCTGATCTGGAAGTATTCTTCAACGATGAAAAGCTTGAGGAAGCGGAGTCGCAGCCAGCTTTTTCGTATAATCCTGAAGATGATGCTGAAAGCCGCCGGGGTTTTGTTTTAGAGCATCATAATACATTCAAAACACTGATTTTCTTTGGCCGGTTTGGAGAATTTGAACTACGGCTGCGCTACAGAATTGAAGGAGCTGTTGAGAATGCCGGTCGTTTTGCCTTTCTGAACTATACATTTGCAGATGCCAGACCGCGGGGAACTGCGGATAATGAGCTGCGGTGGCCGGTCCGGCGGGACTGGGGAAAAACTTTGGAAATCCGTTTTGAGCAGCAACCGGAAGAAGTACCCTTTGCCCGGCTGTTAGCCGATATGCGCAGGGTGCCGGTAGAATTTGAGCTTACAGAGCAGCCGGAGGTCGTAATGCGGATGCCTCCTTATCCCAATCAACTCTCCCCTACGCAAAGGGCGAGGGTCTTATTCAGTTTTGATGCGGTACCAGACCTGCCCGCAACCGCCGCTCTTTCCAATGTAACAGTGGAGAGCCTGGAGGCAGAGTATGAATCATGGGTGAACCGGTTAGAGGAAGCGCAGCAGCGGGAAGAGCGGCTGGCAGGTAAAAGCAAGCTTTTTATGCCTGCAGGCTGGGTAATGCTGCTGCTTTGTTTGTACACAATATTTTCAAGACGATCCAGGAACAGGAAACGCAAAAAAAAGGTCAAAGAGCTCGATTTTGATCAGGAGCTCACCCTGGCTGATATCCGGAAGCTTCCGGGCGGTGTGGTAAATACACTCTACAGCGTTGATACGCTGCAGCCGCGAAACCGCGTACACAGGCTCACCGGACTCGCTTTGATTGATTTGGCCCGCGCCGGACATATAAAAATGGAAATCTACCTGCCGCAATCTTTTTTATCGGATCCCGACATTATCCCATATTTTCGCGAAAATTCTTTCCGGGAGATGTTGCCTTTCGGAGTCAAAAAGATCATCGAAAATGCACAAATCCGGATTCTTCCCCTCGAAGACAAGCAGGAAGAAACAATCAGGCCCTGGCATAAGGTGCTGCTCGCCTACATCAGAAACCGTTGCAAGGGGGAAGCAATCGAACTGAAAGCACTTTTTCCGACCAAGACCAAACTGCAGGAGCTTAGGAAGACCGGCAATGATGGGGAGAAACAAGCTGAGGAATTGCGTAATGTCCTTAAAATGCTGAAAGAAACCCTGCGGGAAACTTTCTTCGAAGACCTGGAGGATGGTCTGGGGCTTTTTGAAGAGAAGCGAAACTCGGTTTACATTTGCCTGATTGCACTGCTTGTGTCTGTCTATTTCATGGCCCTTGAGTCATTTATGGGCCTTTTTCTGTTTGTTTTTGCAGCCCCGGCACTGCTCTTTGCCCTCCTGAACCGTTATGAGTTAACGGCTGAAGGCTTGCGCTACAGTAAAAAAATTCGTGAGCACATCAACTGGCTTCGGAAAAACGGAATACCTGCTGATGAATCTGAAAACCCTGCCGATCTGGTGACCGATTTCATGGTACTGAACTGGCCGCAACTTTACAGCGAGCTTCATAACCGGCCTGATTACCCTATTTTTGCAAAATCGCCGAAGCATGCTAAGCTGGTACTGCAAAAAACAGAAAACATCAGTTTTGGTCCCGAACCCGATATTGAACTCGACCGGGTTTTGCATTACAGCAATTACGTTATGCAGGATACTTGCCTGCGAAGCTTCATGCATTATGTGGATTTCGTGGCATCTGACCCCGGATTCTTCAGGAATGTTTACAAAGGTCAGGTTAAGAAAAAAAAATATGACTGATACAGCTGCCGGAGTAACAAAACTGACCTGCCTGACTTCTGGAACTCGCCTGCTTTCCGGTCAGACTCCTGCCTAATGCCGATTTCAAAAGAACCAGTCGTTTAAATGTGCTTCTGGTTCTTTTGCCATTTTGCCTAATTACTGTCCGCTAATGTCGGATGTTTTGGCAGAGGTGCGGTCTGCTGCCCGATAATCACCTGGATGTTTGAGGTGCATCACCAAACCTGTTATGGCCATGATGGCTTTGATGATGTTACTCACCAGTCAGACCCATTATGCGGAAAAGCTGAAATTATGGATGATGGCCGGGTTTCGATGCGTGGGAAGCAATTGAAAATATACGCCGCAGATACGGTATCTGATTTACCGTCCGGAACGCAGTTTGAAATTGAATACCCGGCACTCGTCTGATAAAGGTCCTTATAAAGTACGTTTACTGACAAGCTTATCGGGTTGCCTGTTCTCAGCGGATAGGGCTGTACCAATGAATGGATTACAGATGGTGTACGTGATTTATAGGGGAACTTAACACCTGTAATATTAACATGATAAAAAGGGATGGGGCCTGTTTTTCCTGCCCATATTATTTCTCTGTCGGGAAGTTTAAATCCGGCCCATGCGATTGGTTTCTTGCCCGTGAGTGCAAGTACGCTCTCCGGAAGGGGCATCTCATCTGCATTCCGTTGGTATTTCTGAAAAAACAATCATTCAATAAATATTTTGAATGATTGAATATTGCCGTATATTAGGCGGAATCAAAAAGCCTATGAAAACATCACAATTCAAAAAACAGCTTTACTCGGAGTCAGCTTCTTTAACCAAGGCGCTGGGGAATCCGCTGCGTCTGGAGATTCTGGACCTGCTTGCGCAGGGTCCGGTATCGGTTGAGTACGTTGCCGGGCATACCGGCCTGAGTGTGGCAAATACTTCGGCCCACCTGCAGGTGCTTCGTAAGGCGCGGCTGGTGAGTGCTGACAAAGACGGGAAGCAGGTTTTTTACCAGCTTGCTGATGCCGGTATGCTTCAGCTTCTCTGCCTGCTTCGCTCCACGGCGGCGCGGCAAAATGCTGAAATCGGGAGGCTGCTCGACGCCTACCGGGCTGAAAAAAACAGCAGCAATCAGGTTTCGTTTGAGGAAATTTCCCAAAAGCTGAACAGCGGCGAAATCCTGCTGCTTGATGTGCGCCCAGCCGAAGAATTTCAGATTGCGCGCCTGCCCGGTGCCATTTCAATCCCCGTGCGGGAGCTGAAAGCGCGCATGGCGGAGCTACCCGCCGACCGCGAGATCATCACCTACTGCCGGGGCGAGTTCTGCCTGATGGCTGACGAAGCCGTTGAGCTGCTTCGGGCAAACGGCTTCAGAGCCCGGCGCATGGAAAAGGGGCTGCCCGAGTGGGAGCAAAGTCAGGTTGCTGAGTAAGAACTTTTTTTTAACCAAAATATTACTACATAGTCATATATTCTATGAATTATCAGGAATCAACATCACCTTTTACCCTTCACCGCTGGCCTGGTGTTACAGCTTTACTGCTGCTCATCGCAGCCCTGCTGCTGATGCCCAAACAGCTCAGCGCGCAGCAGCAGCTGGATTTGTCGCTGGAGCAGGCGCTTGAGCTGGCTGCTGAAAGCAACCGCGATATCCGCATGAAGCAGCACGAGCAGCAGGCCGCGCGGGCGCAGTTTCGTCAGTCAAATGCGGTGTTTCTGCCTTCGGTTTCCCTCGAGTATCAGGCGCTTTCAACCGACGATCCGCTAAATGTTTTCGGCTTTAAGCTGAAACAGCAGCAGGTAACAGCGCAGGATTTTGATCCGACCCGGCTCAATGATCCCGGTGCCTACGAAAACTTCTCGGCACGGCTTATGGTGCAGCAGCCGGTTTTTAATTCGGACATGATTCAGGCAAGGCGCGCTGCCCGCACGCAGTACGAGGCCGCCGGCTATATGGTGCAGGGCACCGCAGCCATGACCGCCTACCGGGTAAAGCAGGCCTACTTCGAGCTTGTGCTGTACCGCGAAGTACAGCAGGTACTTGCCGAAGCCGTGGAAACAGCAAAGGCCTACGAAACACAGGCGCAGAACTTTTTTGATGAGGGCATGCTCAGCCGCGAAGACCTGCTTGCCGCCCGCGTGCATCGCCTCGAGCTCGAAAACAAGCTGGTAAAGGCCGTAAATGATACAGATGCCGCACAGGAAAATCTGGCACTGCTGCTTGGCATGGATTCCCTCACGCAAATTCACACGACCGATGCCCTCACTGACAGCAGCCCAATGCAGCCGGGAACCGGACTCCCTGAATCCGCGCCCGACAATGCTTTTGTGCGTTCCGCCTCTCTTCAGGCTGATGCGGCCGATCAGATGGTGAAATCGGCGGCCTACAGCTTTCTGCCCCGCCTGAATGTGTTCGGCAGTTTCGAGCTGAACGACAATGATCCCTTCGGTTTTGGCTCCTCGGCCTACATGATAGGCGCCAACCTCAGCTGGAATCTCTTTTCCGGAATGCAGCAGGCCGGCCGCTATGCCGAAGCTTCAGCACGGGCCAGGATGGCCCGCACCGGACTCGAACAGTTTCAGCATGAGCAGCACACGCAGCTGCGTCAGGCAGCCCGGGCGCTTGAGCATGCCCGCGACCGCATCGCCCTTTCAGAAGAAGCCATAGCCGGGGCCTCGGAAAATGCCCGCATCCGCGCCAACCGCTACGCGGAAGGCATGGAGCGCACAACAGATCTGCTCGTGGCGCAGACCCGCCTTTCAGAAAGCCAGCTTCAGCAGCTTGAAGCTTATTTCCAATTCAATATGAGCGCTGCCGCCCTTGAGCTGCTGCTCGGCAACTAAGTTTTAGAAATCAAAATAATCCATCTGTTAAACTCAAAAATCAATGAAATTCATCCATAGCTACAAAACCGTCCTTTTGATTTCCGCACTTATGGCGTCTGCCCTGTTTTTGCAGGCCTGCGGAGGGAGCCCCGATGTTCAGGAACCTGAGCGTCCGCTTGCGGTCAGCACTGCACTTGCACAGAGCGAAGTAACGCCGGCAACCCACACCTTCCCGGCCTCCGTTGTGAGCACGCAGGAAGCCCGCCTCAGCACCATCGTAATGGGCACCATCACACAGCTTGACGTAAACGAAGGCGACCGCGTGAGAAGGGGCGAGGTCGTTGCCCGCATCAAAGATGATCAGATCCGCGCACAGCTGATGCAGATACAGGCGGCTAAGTTGCAGGCCTCTGCCGGCTATGAGCTTGCCGCAGCTTCTTTCCGCCGCATCACGAATTTGTTTGAGCAGGAGAGCGCAACCCGGCACGAGCTCGATGAAGTTACCGCAGCCTACAACATGGCTAAAGCGCAGCTCGAAATGCTGGATGCCTCTGAGCAGGAAGTTCGCGAGATGCTGGCCTACACCGTAATCCGGGCGCCTTTCGACGGCGTTGTATCCCGCAAATTTATGCGCACGGGCGATCTTGCCGCGCCCGGACATCCTATCGTAACGCTCTCAAGCCCGGGGCTGCTCAAGGTTCGGGCGCATCTCCCCGAAAGTCTCGTGAGCGGCATTCAGCCCGGCGATGTGGTTCGTTACAGCATTCCGGCGGCCGGCATGGAGCTGCTGGAAGTAGCCCTTACGCGCATAAACAGCACCGGAGATCAGATGTCGCGGCAGTTTTCTGCTGAGGCCCTGCTGCCGTTTTCGGCCGATACCACCGGCGTTAGGCCCGGCATGTTTGCAAGCCTGCACCTGAGCGTTACCGACGATCCTGCCATCTTCATCCCGCAAACGGCGCTCGTACATCGCGGGCAGCTCACCGGTATTTATGCCGTTACCGAATCGAATCAGGCGGTGCTGCGCTGGGTGCGTACCGGCCGCGAACACGAAGGCCGGGTCGAAATCATCTCCGGTCTGCGTGAGGGCGAGCGCTATATCAGCGAGCTTGAAAGCCCGGTTCGTCAGGGTCAGCTGCTGAGCTGGTAAATCAGTTTCACCCCCTCTGTAAAGCAACGATATCAAAAACCGATTACGGAATAACTCAAAAATTTTATGAATACTGGTTTAGCAGGAAAAATTGCACAGGCCTTCATCGACTCCAAGCTCACGCTGTTGCTCATGATCGCCTTCCTCGCCATCGGGGCCTACGGCGTTTGGCTGACCCCGAGCGAGGAGGAGCCTCAGATTGATGTGCCCATGGCCGATATTTTTATCGGTTACCCCGGTGCATCTCCCGAAGAAGTGGAGAACACCATCTCTATCCCCCTTGAAAAAGTAATTTCGAACATTTCGGGCGTGGAGTACATCTACTCGACTTCCATGCCGGAAATGGCCGTGGTTTCTGCCCGTTTTTATGTGGGTGAAGATGTGGAGCGCAGCCTTGTGCGCCTCTACAATGAAATCATGCGCTTCATGGATACCAAGCCCGAGCGCGTTACGATGCCGCTGGTGAAGTCCCGCTCGATTAATGATGTGCCCATCGTAACCCTCACGATGTACAGCCGCGACGGCTCCAAAGACGACTACCTGCTCCGGCAGATGGCGCAGCAGCTTTCCAACGAGCTCACGAGCATCCCCGATGTTTCGCAGATCCGGATTCACGGCGGCCGAACCCGTGCGGTGGAAATTACCCTCGATCCGGCCCGCATGGCGGCATTCGGGGTTGATGCCATCCGGGTAGCCCAAACCATTCAGGCGGCGAACAGTGAGTTCCGCAGCGGCAGCTTCAGCCGAAATGATACCGAGTTTCTGGTGCAGACCGGAAGCTTTCTCGAATCAGCTGATGATGTGGCCTCCCTGGTTTTGGGCGTACACGAGGGCGAGCCGGTTTTCCTTCGGGATGTTGCCCGCGTAACCGACGGACCCGGCCGCGCCGTGAATTACGCGACCTACAGCCACGGTCCTGCAGCGGCGGAGCGCTACGAAACTGAAGCCGGTCTCAGCTATCCGGCGGTCACCATTTCGATTGCCAAGCGGCAGGGCGCCGATGCCAACACCATCGCCAATCAGGTACTGGAGATGAACCGGCAGCTCAGCGGCAGCCTGCTTACAAGCGATGTAGAAGTGGTCGTAACCCGCAACTACGGCATGACCGCAACCGAGAAAGTAAACACCCTGCTGGTGCATCTGCTGGTGGCTGTGCTTGCGGTTACCTTTGTGGTATTCCTCGCTATGGGCTGGCGCGGCGGACTCGTGGTGTTCATTTCGGTGCCCATCACCTTTGCCCTCACGCTGTTTTTCTACTACATGTACGATTACACCCTTAACCGCATCACCCTGTTTGCGCTGGTGTTTGTTACGGGTATCGTGGTCGATAACTCGATTATCGTGGCGGAAAATATGCACCGTCACTTCAAGATCAAGAAACTGCCTTTCCGGCAGGCAGCCATCTACGCGATAAATGAAGTCGGCAACCCGACCATTCTGGCGACCTTCACCGTAATTGCTGCGGTTATCCCGATGGCGTTTGTTTCCGGACTGATGGGCCCCTACATGAGCCCCATCGCCATTGGCGCAACCGTTGCGATGATTTTCTCCCTCATCGTTTCCCTGATTGTAACGCCCTGGCTGGGGTATCGTCTGCTTCAGGAGCCCGAGCCCAAAGCCGGCAAAAAGCAGCCGAAACCGTACAAGCTCGAAGAAACCGTGATTTTTAAAATCTACGCGGGCACCATGCGTCCGCTCATGGCGAAAGCCTGGCTCCGGTGGACCTTCCTGCTCGGCACTACCGCGGTACTGTTCGCAACCCTGCTGCTCTTTTATGTGCGCTGGGTGGAAGTGAAGATGCTTCCGTTCGACAATAAAAATGAGGTTCAACTCATCATCGATATGCCGGAAGGCACAACCCTGGAGCGCACGCATGCCGTAGCACAGGAAGTAGCCCTGGGGCTGCTTCAGATTCCGGAAGTGTATGATTATCAGGTGTATGTGGGTACCAATGCGCCGATCAACTTCAACGGGCTGGTGCGCAGCTACGACATGCGGCAGCTGCCACACGTGGCCGATATACAGGTGAACCTCGTGGATAAAAGCGAGCGCTCGGATCAGAGCCACGACATCGCCAAGCGGATGCGTCCGTTGGTGCAGGAAATCGGGCTGCGGTACGGCGCGAACGTAAAAGTTGTTGAAGTGCCTCCGGGACCGCCCGTACTGTCAACGCTGGTAGCCGAAGTGTACGGGCCTGACCTTGAGCTGCAGCGAAGTGTTGCCGCCGAAATTATGACCATCTTCGAACAAACCGACGGTATTGTGGATGTTGACTGGATGGTTGAAGCCGCCCAAACCGAATACCGCTTCTCGGTGATGCGCGAAAAAGCCGCGCTCAGCGGCGTCGCCCCGATGCAGCTTACGGAGAGTCTGGGCCTTGTGCTCGGTGAGCATCCGGTGTCGCACCTGTATCAGCCGCGCCATGCCGATCCCATCCCGATGGTGCTGAAGCTCGATGAAGCATCCCGCTCGGGTATCGGCAGCCTTGCCGGCCTGCACGTGCAGTCGCAAACGGGCGCCATGCTACCGGTTGCGGATCTCGTTCAGGTAGAAGAGCAGACCCTGCAAAGCAGCATCTTCCGGAAAAATCAGCGGCGGGTTGTGTATGTAGTGGCTGAAGTTGCCGGAGCTATCGAAAGCCCGGTTTACGCCATCCTCGATGCCGGCGCGCAGATCGACGCCCTTCAGGCCGGCGGCACAAGCGTTACGCAGCTTTTCGCCGGGCAGCCCTTCAACAGCGAAAACGTAACCGTAAAATGGGACGGCGAGTGGCAGATCACCCTTGAGGTCTTTCGTGACCTCGGTATTGCCTTTGCGGTCGTGCTCATCATCATCTACATCCTGATTGTGGGCTGGTTCCAGGATTTCGGGGTGCCCATCATTATGATGATCGCCATCCCGCTGTCGCTGATCGGCATCCTGCTCGGTCACTGGTTCACCGGCGCCTTCTTTACCGCTACTTCCATGATCGGCCTCATTGCGCTGGCCGGGATTATGGTGCGGAACTCGGTGCTCCTCATCGACTTCATCCAAATCAGCCTTAAAGAGGGCAAAAACCTGCACGATGCCGTTATCGAAGCCGGTGCCGTTCGCACCATGCCGATTCTGCTCACGGCCGGTACCGTAGTGATCGGTGCCATCGTGATTCTGTTCGACCCGATTTTCCAGGGTCTGGCTATTTCGCTCATGGGAGGGGCACTTGCCTCTACCGCGCTCACCCTCATTACCGTGCCCCTGATTTATTTCATGGTCAAGAAGTAATTCCTTCATTCAAAAAAACATCCTGCCGGTGCCGCAGTTTTGCGGGCTCCGGCAGGCTCTGTTTCACCACTCAACCCAATTCTCAAGCCGCTATGAAACTCCTCATAATCCTCAGTGTAGCTGAATTTGCAGACGAAGTCCGGCAGGTGATGAGCCGGAACAAGGTTTCGGTTTTCAGCGAAACGCCCATGCATGGCTTCCGCACCGAAAAGCATCAGCCCGACGTGCGCAGCTGGTTCTCGCAGGGCGATCACGGTATTTATTCGACCCTGTTTTTTTCCTTTCAGACCGAAGAAACGGTGAAAGTGGTGCTGGAAGAAATCCGGGCCTACAACGAAAGCTGGGCCGGCCGCCGCGACAACCCGCTGCACGCCTATGAAATCGCCGTTGAATCATTTGTTTAAGCCGGTTTTTTTGCCTGCCGGCAGATGCCATCCCGGAGAAAACCCGGCTAAACGGCTCCCAATAACTTTATGGGCTGCAAAATGATTCCGGAGATTAACACCTGAATCGAGTTGCCCGTCTTTGATTTCATTTTAGTATTTTCAATCAACTACTGAAATGACGATCTAAACAGACGGGCAAATGTTTTTGTTTTGTATGATGAGTCCCCGGGCCGGGACCGGCTTGCTGCGCGTGTTAGCGCTTTGTTTTTTGATAACTGCCGCTGCTGATGCGATCGGCCCGCATGTTACCGCTGCAAATGCACAATCCAACCGGGACACCTTCGAGCAGCTGCAGGTCGAGGCGGAGGTTCAGGCCGACGGCAGCCTGATGGTTTCCGAAACCCGCCGCTACAAGCTGAATTTTTTCCGGTCTCACTTTCCGGCTGACCTCTATCACGGCGGCCGTCAGCTTGAGGTGATGGATGTGGTTCTGAACGGGGAGCCGATCGAAGTTTTCAGAACGCTGCCTGAATACGCAAGCAATCCCGCGGCTGAAGAGCCGGGGCCGGGCTATTTCGTGCAGCAGCAGCCCGACCGGCAAACGCTGCTCATTTTTGGCAGGTTCGGGGAAACCGAAGTCCGGATCCGCTACCGGCTTTCAGGCGCCGTTCAGCAGGCGGGTGAATTTGCGTACCTCAATCACGTGTTCGCGAACGGGGGCGAACTGAACATGGCCGAAGGGCAGGCGCGTCCGTCGGTTGGCGGGCTCGCCATTTCACTCTCCCTTGGGTTTGAGACGGAACCGGCAGAGGTTTCGTTTGCGCGACTTTTTACGGAGAATGACGGAGAGCCGCTGCAGCTCCTGACTGAGGTAACCGGAGAAACCCGGATCACCCTGCCGCCGGTAAATCTGCGGTTAGCGCGCCCGGTGCACCTCAGAGCGTTGTTTTCCGGTGATGCGGTACCGGGCCTGCCGGAAGCTGCGGGCAGATCGGCTGTAAGCGTGCAGAGCCTCGAAGCTGAATATGAAGCCTGGGTTGCACGCACCGAAGAAAGGATGCTGCGCGAGCAGGGTCTCGCACAAAAACGCGGCTTCGCCCGCCCGCTTGGCTGGGTGATGCTGTTGCTGAGCCTGTTCACCATCATAGCCCGGCGGTCCCGCAAAAGAAAGCGGAAGAAGCAGGTCAAAGAGCTGGACTTTAACCAGCCGCTCACCATGGCCGATATCCGACGGCTGCCGGTCGGGGTCATGAAAACGCTTTACAGCGCGGAAGTGCTGCAGCCCCGAAACCGGGTGCACAGGCTCACCGGCCTCGCGCTGATTGATCTGGCCCGGCAAGGACACCTCAGCATCAGGATCAGCATCCCGCCGGACTATCTCACCGACAGAACCATCACATCGATGCTCGGAAATTCGGCTCTGCGGAAGATGCTGCCATTTCAGATTAAACAGCTCATCGAGCGGTCCAAAATTGAGATTCTTCCCCTTGAAGACAAGCCGGATGAAAACCTGCGACCCTGGCATAAACTGCTGCTTGCCTACGTGCGCAGCCGCAGCGGCGGAAAGGCGATTGAATTCAAAACCCTTTTTCCCACGAAAACAAAGCTGAAGCTGCTGCAAGACAGCGGTGCGGCGGGTAAAAAGGAAGCGGATGAAATCCGCGCTGCGCTCAAAATGCTCGGGGAAAAAGTGCGCGAAAGTTACTTCGAAGACCTGGAGGACGGATTCAGCTTCTATGAAGAAAAGCGTAACCCGGTTTATATTTGCCTCATCGCCCTGCTTGTGGCTGTTTACCTGATGGTGATTGAGTCATTCATGGGGCTTTTTCTGTTTCTGTTTGCAGCCCCGGCGCTTATTTTTGCGGTCCTGAACCGTTACGAGCTAAGCGCCGAAGGCCTGCGTTACAGCAAATTCATCCGGGACCACATCAACACGCTCAGAAAAAATGTGAGACCAGCGGAAGAGACCGAAAACCCCTCAGATCTGCTGGCCGATTTCATGGTGCTGAACTGGCCGCACAATTATAACGAGCTGAACAGCAGGCCGTATTACCCCATTTTTGCGGCTTCCCCGGAACAGAAAAACATGGTGCTCACAAAGCTTAAGAACATCAGCCCGGGCCCTGACCTAAATACGGACCCTGACAAGGTGCTGCATTTCACCAACTTCATTATGCAGGATACGGCCCTGCGCAGCTTCAAGCAGTACACAGATTTTAAAGGCTCAGAACTCCAACTCAGGAAGGGCGAACCTGCGGGCCCTGATGACGAAAAAAAAGGAATTTAAAGGCCGCGTATCCTCCCGTATGAAGCAGAAAAGCTGACGTAACTCAAAAGTACGTCAGCTTTTCATGTTTTATGCACGAGATGCAGGGCAGGCATCTTTAATCAAAGATGAACTCAAGCCGCTTCCTTACATGCGCCTGCTGCCATTTGCTTTCAAAATCGAACCACTGCTGCCGAACCTCTTCGTCTTCAAAAAGAACGTCTTTAAAATTCCGGAAGGGTTTACTCCTCGAAAGTGCTTCCAAAAGCTGTTCCTGAAGTTCCGGATGAGAGCTAAGGTCTTCGGCGAAAACCTTCATATACTCAAATGCCTCCCAGGTTTCCCATCCCGAAATCTCAGCGTATTGCTCTTCATTTTCCTCAAGTTCTTTTCTTTCCTCCTCCATAAAATCACTCCCCATATAGTCCATGTTTTCTTGTGTAGGGATGAGGAGCAACTCCCCGGTTTCTTTGTGGATGTACACACACATGATGCCATCGTTAAGTGTCTCTGTGATTTGTCTGATCGTTTCCTCGTCAGGGAATTTCATGATGTGAAGATGTTTTGAGTTAAGGTTTCTGAAGGGTAACCAAATCGGTAGCTGAAATATAAAAAGCTGTGGCGAAGAGCTGAAATCAATAAAATGCTTATTCGGTGTCGCGGGCCGCATCACATCATCCTAAAAAAAAGCCTCAGCCGCTTTCCGGCGACTGAGGCTGTAAATTTTTAGGACTCGTTTTTAAGGTGAGGTCTATTTCACCAGCATCATCATTTTGGTGATGCTGATGCTGCCGGTTTGCAGGCGGTAGATGTAGGTGCCGCTTGCGAGGCGGGGGCGTCAAAACTTACTGTGTGGTGTCCCGCGGCTTGGGCCTTTCTGCTAAGGCTCATGGGGTGAAGCGGACCTCCCGGAAGTCCTGAGTATTGTTTTGAGTATTAATTTGCAGGTCATTTTGGCAGCGGTTTTTACCAAACTCTCCACAAACGGAAAAATAGGGTACTGTATATATCCGAAAAAAGCTTAGTTTGGTGCGGTTATTAAAAAGAAAATTAAGGGTTTATCAAATTTTCTTTTTCCCGGAATGTGAAGCATCCATTATAAAAGGTTTTTTGCATGTGAGACTGTAGAAGCAGTTGCTTAGTAAAATCTAAGTTTCAGGGTTTCATTCAGTGTAATGAGCAGTGCATAAGGCCGGTATCGACATGCACTGTCATTTTACAACAATCATTAATTCCCCCACCAAAAGCTTCGCAGTTGTGAATTAAGCTGATAAACATGATACAGTATACTCATATTCTGATGCTGATCGAGCCGCGCAAATTAATGAGGGCTTCTCAAAAGAATGCAATCAGCCTTCAGCATTTCTTTTTTGAAATAGCAGCATTTGCTCAAAAACGCTCTGTAGCTTTGCTGAAGCAGTAGGCTGAATTCTTAGCTCTTAGTTGTTAGTTAAACACTTATCCGCAGAAATCTAAACGTTAAATTTCCTACTAAATAAAGAGTTATTATGGATTGCGGCAAACTAAAGTTGTTTTGTAAGGATGCCGGAATCAGCGCTGCGGTCGTATTTGCCGAGCTTCGTAAGTTTCATCAGCCCACTATTACCGGTTTAGTAGCCTTCAGGTAAACCATTTCATAGGCGCTTACTGATTTTGAAATCATAACAACAACTGCAAGTCACAGCTTTAAGCCATGAATAAAACAGAAACTGTACCGGTACAAGCAGAACAGCCGGGGACTGATTTAGGGCAATGCATCCAAAGCACGAAGATTACCCATGGTCTTAAGCGCCGTTTTTTTCATCCCCGCTTAAAGAATCTGAACAAAGCTGAGTTTCACCGATCAGCGACACACGGGGGCATTGTTCAGCGGATAGCGCTGCATGTTTGGGAATTATACGAAACGCTGGTACGCTTTTTTCAGGCCCTGTACCGGATTATTTTTCCACGGCGGAGCAAAATTTACGGAAAGCCCGGGATGCATCATGTGGTAACCGGCCGCCTTACTTTTGGCACCCGTAAAGAAGAGGCAGATTCTCCGGTATTTAATATGCATACCGAGCTGTGGGCACAGACAATTTGGGGCGGGTACCGCAAGCTCAGTGAAGGGCTGTCAGACCGGAACGGAGAGTTTAGCCTTGCTTATGATTTATTTTACGTACACAGGTTTTACATTGCAAGGGTCTGGCTTGGGGTATATCAGACTGGTTATGAACACTTCAATCAAAAAGGCGGGCATGCTGCTGTATTGACTGAAATAAAGCGGGTCAAAATCCCTAAGGGAGATCTGGTTGGCATTGAATACTGCTGCCGGCAGGTTCAGCTCTCATACTGGGAGTACCGAAGCGATACGCCGCTGCCCCGTGTTGTTATCAGCGATCACGACAAAAATGCGCCAGACGCTTATTCGCCCGGTTACAATGAGGCCATTGAAAAACAGTTTATCCCGGTTGAGCTCATCAAACTCCGGCACCTTGAAATGATCCGTATAAATCAGGGCCTGACCCAACAGCAAATTGCAGAGGATTACCCCGAAAACCTGACCCTTTGTATGGAGAAGAAGGCGCCTGGTATTACCCGTGAAGACGATTGGTTCGGCGAACGAATGATGAACGGCATGTATGCCTGTGATTTTGACCGCGACCCGAAAAACCCGAATCTGTATTGGGTTCACCATCACTGGGGTTCTTATGAAAAGAGGTACCATCATTACGCCATGCCGGATGTGGACATGTGGTTTGAGCTTAAAGAAAACGGCCTGCCTAAACCGGTGAAAATCACTCTCACAGGTCCGTTAACCGCTACGGAAAAAGATCATAAGCAGAAAAGATCCTTCACAGCTGCTGATGGGGTAAAGTGGCTGGCGGCTAAACGAATCTGCCGGGTGAGTGCAGCTTTGCACGCAGAACTGGCACATCATTTTGCCGGAACGCATGTTAATACCGAACAATATGCCATTGCCTGCTTCAGGAATCTTCGGCTGAATCCCGTGTCCGGTTTGCTTAAATCCTTTCTGCGCTCAGTAGTGCTTGTAAACCACACCGCCGACCGCATCCTGATCGGCAACGGGTACATTACCTCAGCCTGTGCGCTCACGCCGAAAGGAATTGATCAGGTGATTTACAAGGTAACGGGCATGCTTGATTGGAAGGGGTACCGCCCTATGCAACCCGTAAGCGCAGCACATACTTATGCAAGGGCCTGCAATCTGTACTGGGATATTGTCTCAGATTTTGTCTCCGGTTATATCGATGATCCGGATAACCGGGCCGGAATCATAAAACACTGGTTTGAGATTTACTGCTTCTCGCAGGATCTGGTAAAACACAGTGTGCCTGCCTTCCTTTGCCATTATCTGCAAAATGCACTGCTCGACAAAAATGGCAGGATGAAAACTGACGGCAGTACGAACTGGTACGGGAAGCATCACCGCATGGACTTAAAGGAAGAACGGCCGGAAGCAGACGGAATCAAAAGAGCCGTTTCAAAAATAACCGGTACATCAGAAGGTCATGAAGTTTCAGAGGGTGATATTGATCAGCTGAAGCAGGCCTGTACTTACATCATTTATCAGGCCACTTTCGGCCATACCTGGTCGAACTCAAAACAGTACGACGACATAGGCGAAGTTCTGTACTGCAGCCTTGGGCTCCGTTTCGGCAAAGGTCCGGATGGCGTACTCGGGCCGGAATCTGATCATTCGATTGCCCCGGATCTTACCCGCTCAACGCAGATGATGTGGTGGAGCAATATGCTTTCCCGTACCGGTTACGGATACATTATGGCCAATGAAGACGGAGATGTGCCGCCTGCGCTTCAGGAAAAACTGGAAAGGCACCGGCAGGATTTTGCCGCACTCAATCTGGATATAGACATCATCCAATCGCGAACCAACATTTGAGCTGCCTGAACTATGAAAATTAACCGTATCCCGTTACTCAGCTCCGTACGTGTTGCTTTAAGCCGCCTGCCCGGCCTGATTTTCCTTTGGTTTGCTACCAAAGCCTTCACCCTGGTACTCGCCGTTGCCGGAAGCATCCTGGCAAGGAAAAAGATGTCGCACAACAATGGAATTGCTGCATCGGGTTCAATCCGTTTTGTGGACGAGCCGGGTTTTCCGCTTCATCCGTTCTTTGAACCGGGAAAAACCATGCCCTGCAGGGTACGGCATGCCGCTGCCTCATTCATGGATGATGCGATGCGCGTGGTGCGGAGTATGTCCGTAAAAATGGCTGATACGCACTACAAAAGCCCGATGGATATCGAGCTGAACACCGGGAAAACCGCCTTGTTCTGGTCGGTTGCAAGCTTCTTCCGGTTCGCAAAGTACAAGAAAACAAGGTTTGGCATGCAGTATGAAGCTTACTACCGCAAGTATCCGGCGGGGGTTAAGGGGGCTCAGGTCGGTATGCGGCGCAATCCGACTTCCTTTACAAACCTGACCTATTATTCACAGACCCCTTTGCTGTATAAAGCCGCCGACAATGTGCTGCGCTATATCAAATACAGATCAGTACCGGCTGAAGCTGTGCCGGAATCGGGCATACTGGATGAATATGATTTAATGATACCTACTGAAAATCAGCGGATACTGCCCGGCGAAACACGCAGCCGAAATTATCTGAAAGATGAATATGTTGAAAGATTGCGGGAAGGCCAGGTAAAATACAAACTTCAGGTTCAGTTGCATGAGGCTTCGGATGATGACGACGATGAAATATTTAATAGCTGCCGTGAGTGGGATGAAACTTCCCATCCGTGGATGGATCTTGCGGTCATTACCATGACCAAACCTCTTGACTGGGCGGAGAGTACAAGGATGATTTTTTCCATGAGGCATCTGCCAGTGGGCCTCGGAATTATTCCTTCCTACTCTGTTTTTGATTACAATTCGCTCAACTACCTTCGCAAGCACTCGGATTTTGCACGATTTGCCCGGGTGTGGGCCATCAGATTGTTCGGAATGCCGCCTGAGATTCCGGATAATGACATCAGGAACAGCTAAGCCCGTACTATTATGGCAGAAGAACTTTTTTATGAAAGCAAGGGCTCAAAGATTGTCCTTAATGATGATGAGGAAAGGGGAATCAGAGTTGTTACAAAAATTCTGAACCAGGAGTTTCCGTCGCTGCAGCTCATCAATCAGTTTTACAACGAGCATGAACTGACGCACGGCCTCTCCATCAAAGGGGTACGAAAAAGCTTTGGCCGGAAAAGGGTACACAATCGACATGCAATTGTGTTGGAATACGTGCCGGGAAAAACCATCCGGGAAATCGTTGAAAAAGATGTGTTCAATGCGCCTGATTTCCTGAAATATGCCATTGCAATTTCCGGAATTTTATCAGACGTACATACGGCAAAAATTATCCATAAGGATATTAACAGCCACAACATTATTATCTGCGAAGATAGCGGTGAGGTTTATCTGCTTGATTTTGGTATTTCTACTAAACTGAATCTGAAAAAGAAGAGCCTGGAGAACCCGGAAAAGCTTGAGGGCTCTTTGCTTTACGTCTCGCCGGAACAAACCGGCCGAATGAACAGAATGGTCGATTACCGTACAGACCTGTACTCGCTCGGGGTTACCTTTTATGAAATGCTGACCGGACAACTTCCCTTTCAGTCGGACGACCCCATGGAGATTGTTCATGCACATATTGCTGCTCAGCCGCCGGCGCTGTCATTTTACCGGAAGGATATACCGGAAATGCTGGAGCGTATCATCCTTAAACTCATGTCCAAAAATGCTGAGGACCGCTATCAGTCAGCACGGGGCCTGTTGAAAGACCTGCAGTATTGCCTCGATGAGTGGGAAAAACTGGGCCGTATCTACGATTTTGAGCTGGCTCAGCATGATTTCTCTGGTGATTTCCGGCTTCCTCAAAAACTGTATGGCCGCGAGAAAGAACTGGGCATGCTGATGGACGCCTTCGACCGGGTCGCTGACGGCCATGTCGAAACGGTGCTCGTGGGCGGTTACTCAGGCACAGGGAAATCAGTTCTGGTACATGAAACACACCGCCCGATCACAGCCCAAAGAGGGTATTTTATTGAAGGGAAATTCGATCAGTTTCAGCGCTCCGTCCCTTATCTGGTGTTCATTCAGCTGTTTACCAGTTTTGTTTCGATTCTGCTTGCGGAAAACAAACCCCGGCTGGAACAGCTGCAAAAGCAGATCAGAGATAAAGTGGGAGATGAAGGAAAGGTGCTCACTGATCTGATCCCGAACCTTGAGCTGCTGATTGGCCCGCAGCCCGTCATTCCCCGGCTCGGTGGTCTTGAGTCGCAAAACCGCCTCAATTATCTGTTCAGCTCTTTTGTACAGGCGATCACCGCTGGCGGAAACCCCATTGTGATGTTTATCGACGACCTGCAATGGGCCGACAGCGCATCCCTTTCGCTGCTTAGTGTGCTGATGTCGAACAAAGAACTCAAAAACCTGATGTGCATCTGCGCTTACCGGGATAACGAGGTGAGTGAGGCGCATCCCTTCATCACAACGATGGATGAAATGCGGAAAAAAGGTGCCGTAATTAGTGAAATCAGCATCAGAAATCTTGAGGAAGCGGATGTACATCAGCTGATTTCAGACGCTACACATCTGCCGCTTAATCAGACCGCTTCCCTTGCGGCACTGGTTTATGAGAAAACCCTGGGCAATGCTTTTTTTGTGACACAGTTCCTAATGAGCCTTGCAACGGAATCACTTCTGCATTTCGACTACAAAAACCGGATGTGGAAATGGAATGATGAACAGATTCGGGAGCGGAACATCACCGATAACGTGGTAGAATTGCTTGCCGGAAAAATCACCTTCCTTCCGGAAAATACGCAGGAAATTCTGAAGATTGCTGCCTGTATCGGCAATCAGTTCGATACGGAAACCCTGGCCGCGTGCTATAGCCCGAAATCCGGCCCGGGGCAGGTTTCCGATGCTGAAAATGAGATGATACTGCGGGCGCTTCAGGCCGCCCTTGCCGATGGCTATATTATGCCGGTTGAAAACCGTTATCGTTTCACCCATGACCGGATTCAGCAGGCCGTTTATTCCCTTATTCCACAGGGCGGAACAAGCTCGGTACATTATCAGATTGGTTCACTTCTCTTAGAAAAGGTTTCGGAAGAGCAGCTGGAAACCCAGCTTTTCGAAATTATAAATCAGCTGAATCAGGGGCTTGAGCTCATCAGCACTGAAGCTGAGCGGAGAACGGTTATTGAGCTGAACCTCCGTGCCGGCATCAAAGCACGGGAGTCATCAGCTTTCCAGCCGGCTTTGGGGTATTTCGAAACAGGTATCGGCTTATTGAAGGATGATCACTGGGAGTCGCAGTACAATCTGAGCCTTGCTCTGTTTACAGAAGCAGCTGAAACAGCCTACAATATGGGCGATTTCGGGCCCATGGAAGAAAAACTACGCACCATACTGACGTACAGAAAAGAGCTGATGGATGCGGTGAGACCCTACGCGATTCGTATTAACGCGCTTAAAGCCCAAAATAAACTGCAGGAAGCCATCGATACCGGCCTTGAAGTGCTGGAGCAGCTCGGTGAGAAATTCCCCAAAAAGGGTCCGCTGCCGCTGGTGATGGCTGATTTGATCCGTACCAAAATTATGCTTAGGGGCAAAGATAAAGAAACCATTTCAGGCCTGCCGGAAATGACCAATCCCTACAAGGCCGCCGCCCTGAGGATGCTCAATGATATTGCTTCGCCGGTGTACTGGGCACGACCGCAAATTCTGCCTTTTGTTATTTTCCGGATGGTCCGGCTCTCCCTTAAGTACGGGGTGACGGAAATTTCGGCTTTCGGCTTTGCTACCTACGGACTGCTGATGTGCGGGGTTCTCGGCGATATGCGTTCCGGATATCACTTCGGGCAGATTGGCCTGGCACTGCTCGATCGGTTTGAAGCCAAAAAATGGTTGTCGCAGATCTACACCCCGGTTTACGCCCTCATCAATCACTGGAGCGAGCATGTACACAAATCGCTTGATCCTTTCCTCTATTCATATAAGGTTGGGTTTGAAACAGGCGCAATCGAGTACGCCTGCATAAATGTGAACATCTATTGCAACCATATTTATCTGGGAGGGAAACCCCTTGAACAGTCTGAGCGGGAGATGAAAATGTTCAGTGAACAGATGCTCAACTACAGGCAGGAAACCAATTACAATTATAACGAAGTGTACCGTCAGGCAGCGCGTAACCTGCTCGGTCTTTCTGCCGACCCGGCGGTGTTGTCGGGCGAAGCTTATGATGAACGAATAATGGCTCCGCTACATGAAGAGCGGAAAGACCGGGCCGGAATCTTCCTGATCCACATCAACAACCTGATGCTTAAGTACCTTTTTCGTCAGTATACCAAAGCGCAGGCCCATGCCGTATCCGCACGGCCTTTGCTGGATGCGGTACTCGCCAAATACGATGTGGCGGTATTCTGGTTTTATGAAGGGCTGGCAGCTATGGCAGTAGCACGTGAGCAGAGTGGAAGTAACCGTACAACCCTGCTGCGCCGTGCGAAAAAAAATATCGCTCAGTTCCGGAAATGGGCTAAGTTCTGCCCGGTAAACCATCAGCACAAACTGGATTTACTGAATGCTGAAATGGCCTGGTGCAGGGGGGAAGACAGCAAAGCCCGAAAACACTATGAGCTGGCAATCAAGGGTGCGGAAAAGGGGGAATTCCTTAACGAACAGGCATTATCTCTTGAAAGAGCCGGTATGTACTACCTCGCAGCCGGACAGGATTTCATAGCCGAAAATTATGTGCGGAAAGCATTTCAGACCTATAAAGAGTGGGGTGCTGCAGCAAAGACACTGGATTTGAAAAAACAGTATCCTCAGTTTCTTATCGGGCTGGATCCGGACCTTCAGAGTGCCACAAAATCAGGCGCACAGTCCGAATCCTCATCTACAGAAAATGCTGCTCTGGACCTTGATACCCTGATGAAAGCTGCACAGGCGATTTCCGGAGAGGTTGTGCTCGAGCGGCTGCTGAAAACCCTGCTGAGCATCAGCATTGAAAATGCCGGAGCCGAATCCGGTTGTATCATCATGAAAAAGGGGCAGCAATGGTACATTAAAAGCGCCTATTTTGCCGGTGCGAAAAATCCTTCTGAGCATACTGAAACACTGCTTCCGGAAAATGAGCGCGTCCCGGAAAGCCTCATTCAGTACGTTCAGAACACAGCTCAGAGCCTTGTTTTAGATGATATCGCCAAAGATAACCGCTTTATGGCCGATCCTGTCGTGAAAGCAAACAATCTGAAATCGGTTATGTGCCTTCCCTTATCAAGCAAGGGGAAATCTGAAGGCATTCTGTACCTGGAGAATAAGCTGCAGACCTCAGTATTTACCGAGGGCAGGGTCCGTTTTCTTGAATTGCTTTCCGGTCAAATTGCCGTTTCCCTTGAAAATGCACAGCTGTACGAAAACCTCGAGTTGAAAATTGAGGAAAGAACATCCGACCTGAAAGCTTCACTGGAAAACCTGAGAGCCACTCAGGAGCAGCTCATTCAGCAGGAAAAACTTGCCTCCCTCGGTCAGCTCACTGCAGGTATTGCCCACGAAATCAAAAACCCTCTTAATTTCGTCAATAATTTCTCGGAGGTATCGATTGAAATGGTAGATGAATTACGGGAAGAACTCTCAGGCCTGATAGCAGGCAATGCCGGTTCAGAGGATGATATCGTAACCGAAATCCTGGACGATATCGAAGCCAACCTGCGAAAAATTTACGAGCACGGTTCGCGGGCTAACGCCATTGTGCAGTCTATGCTCATGCACAGCAGAGGCAGTTCCGGGAAAATGGAACCAACAGACCTGAATGCGCTCATTAAAGAATATGTGAACCTTTCTTTCCATGGTATGCGGGCCGCTAAAGATGCTTTTAATGTAGCACTTGAGTTTGAGCTTGATGCTGCTGTTGGAAATGTGCCCCTGATCAGTGAAGATTTCACACGGGTAGTAATTAACCTGTGCAACAATGCATTCGATGCCATGCGGACTATTGCAGAGCAGAGGCCTGCAAGCTTAATCATCAGGACGAAACTTCAGCAGGGTAAAGTGTTGGTTGAAATCGAAGATAACGGCCCCGGTATCCCGCGCGAAATCAAAGATAAAATCATGCAGCCTTTTTTTACCACGAAAAAAGGCACACAGGGAACAGGCCTCGGACTTAGTATTACCAATGATATTATTAAAGCACACGGAGGTACTATCGGTATAAAAACCAAAGAGCATGAAGGCACCACGTTTACCATTGAGCTGCATGTTTAGCCAAACAACGCTATTTCCCTCTGCCCGCCTGCCTGCCGGAAAGGCAGGGGTTGTTGGGATGCTGCTGGTTTTACTGCCTTTTGTTTTTCTTGCGGCCTGTACCCGCACGTTCGGAGATAAGGACGCCATACTCCCACCAACGCTTTTCCCTCAGCCTAAAACGGTTCAGCTAACACCAGGCCAACCTGTCCCCGCTACACCAATAATTATGCACCCCGACAGCGTGGTCAGCCCCCGATCTTTTACCGTTGACCGTGAAGCGTTAACCAGAATAAATGCCCACCCCAACCGGCAAGCAATACCCAACGAACGAACTACCATACCCATTGACAGAAGCCAGCTCAGAACCATCTCTCTGGGGGAGGGCGACTCCGATTTTGCTTTGGTTAGCCCCGCAGGAGAAACGTTACCCACCGGTGTTCCAATCCCGGCTACCGGTAAACCGGTAAATGCTGTTCATTCCAGAGCCAACATAGCCATGCCACCCTCAAGCAGGGATGCCGCCATTGCTCACCTGCAATTTTTAAATGTGGAACATGGTTTGGCTTCATCTTACGTAAGGGCCGTCCTGGAGGATCGTAGCGGAAATATTTGGGTGGGAACCCGTGGAGGGGTAAGCGTATATAGCGGTGATAGTTTTACCCACTTCACCGTAACCGAAGGCTTGTCGAATAATCTCGTGAGGGCCATTCTGCAGGATAAAAGCGGAAATATCTGGCTCGGCACTGGTGGCGGTGGGGTGAGTGTGTACAATGGCGAAAGCTTTACGCATTACACCGTAAATGAAGGATTATCCAATAATTTCGTCGCGGCCCTATTGGAGGATCAAAACGGCAATATTTGGGTGGGAACTGAAGGTGGCGGGGTGAGCGTGTTTGACGGAGAAAGCTTTACCCATTACACCGTAAATGAAGGCTTATCCCAAAATACCGTCTTTTCGCTTATGGAAGACCAAAGCGGTAATATTTGGATAGGTACTTTGGACGGCGGAGTGAACGTGTTTGACGGGGAAAGCTTTACCCATTACACCAAAAACGAAGGCTTATCCGATAATACCGTTTGGTCCATTCTGGAAGATCAAAACGGAAATATATGGATGGGTACCTGGTCCGGAGGGGTGAATGTATTTGACGGAGAGAGCTTTACCCATTTCACTACAAACGAAGGCCTATCCCAAAATACCGTCTTCTCCATACTCGAAGATCAAAGCGGCAAAATCTGGCTTGGTACACAAGGTGGCGGGGTTAACCTATTTAATGGAGAGCGCTTTACCCATTACACCGAAAACGAAGGCTTATCTCATAATACCGTTTGGTCCATTCTGGAGGATCAAAGTGGTAATATCTGGCTGGGAACTGAAGGCGGAGGGCTGAACCTGATTAATGACCAGAGTTTTACCCATTACACCACAAAAGAAGGCATATCCCATAACGACATCTGGTCTGTTCTGGAAGACAAAAGCGGAAACATCTGGCTGGGCACCTGGGGCGGCGGAGTGAGTGTATTTAACGGAGAAAGCTTTACCCATTACCCTGTAAGCGAAGGCTTATTCAATAGTATCGTGATGTCCATTCTGGAGGATCAAAGCGGAAATATCTGGCTGGGGACCGGTGGCGGTGGGGTGAGCGTATACAATGGAGAGAGCTTTACCCATTATACCGTAAACCAGGGCTTATCAAATAACAGCGTCTCCTCCATCTTAGAGGACAGCAGCGGAAATATCTGGCTGGGCACCGGTGGCGGTGGGGTGAGCGTATACAATGGACAGAGCTTTATTCATTACACCGAAAGCGAAGGATTATCAAGTAACTTTGTCTTCTCCATCATAGAGGATAAAGACGGAAATATCTGGCTTGGCACACAGGGTGGTGGGGTGAGCGTATTTAACGGAGAAAGCTTTACCCATTATACCGTGAACGAAGGATTATCCAATAATAACGTCTGGTCTATTCTGGAGGACAAAAACGGCAATATATGGCTGGCTACTGAAGGCGGAGGGGTTAACATATTTAACGGAGAAAGCTTTACCCATTTTACCATAAATGAAGGCTTAGCCCATAACAGCGTTTTCTCCATTATAGAAGATAAAAGTGCTCCTTTACATGAAACCCGTGTTTTTATTGGTACGGAAAATGGGTTGTCAATAATTTCGTTGACGGAAGACCCAACGTCCGGTGGTACCGAATTTGCCGTCAGTATTCAAAGCTTTGGTAAACAAGATGGATTGAAAAGCTTGAGATTTAACACGGGTGCTATAATCGACAGTAAATACCGTGCATGGTGGAGCACCGGCAATGGCTTAACGATGCTGGATTTGAATACATTTGCATTTTCTGATAAAATACCCCAACCCCGTTTAACACATTTAGAAATTAACGAGCAGTTCATAGATTATCGTAACATACCGGATAGTGATCAGAATCCAATCAAATTTACCGGCGTGCGAAACTTTGAGAACTATCCCCTCGGGTTGCAATTGCCATACGATAAAAACCATCTCACCTTTTATTTTGCAGCCATAGACTGGGCAGCACCGCATAAAGTCCGATACACCTACAAGATTGTGGGCTTAGATACATATTGGAGTCAACCCACCTCCGACCCGGTAGCCGATTATCGTAACCTCCCCTTTGGTACCTACACTTTTCAAGTCCGTGCCATCGGAGAGAGTGGTGTATGGAGTGAGCCGTTTGCCTATACATTTACCATTCTTCCTCCCTGGTGGCATACCTGGTGGGCGTATGGATTTTACCTGATGCTCTT
Organism: Cyclonatronum sp.; assembly: GCF_022565315.1. Lineage (NCBI taxonomy): Bacteria > Pseudomonadati > Balneolota > Balneolia > Balneolales > Cyclonatronaceae > Cyclonatronum > Cyclonatronum sp. Next base: position 27,729 of record NZ_JAIUMX010000043.1, read on the forward strand.
TATTTTCGCCCTTTATTTATTGCGTCGATATGAACTAAATCGTTTCAATCTTAAAAATCAGCTTGAAATTGAGAAAGTAGAAACAGAAACCCTCCGAAATCTGGATCAACTTAAATCTCATTTTTTTGCCAATATTTCGCATGAATTCAGAACGCCTCTGACACTGATTATCGGACAGATTGAAACCCTTCTCGATTCTGAAAAAGACCGGAATAGAAAAAGAAAACTGGTATCCGTAAACAGAAATGCAGAACAACTTCTGAAATTGATTAATCAGCTTTTGGATTTATCTAAACTGGAAGCGGGTAAGATGGAGCTTAATCCCCTTGAGCACAATATCGTTACATTTCTGAAAAATCAGCTGTTTTCATTTGAATCCCTTTCTGATTCCAGTAATATCATTTTAAATTTTTCATCATCCAAAGCCACGA